>DATDNN010000025.1:0-7401 GCA_036518255.1 Allosphingosinicella sp.
GTCCTGCCAGGCCTGCATCGCATCCTTGGCGCTCTTGTTGAGCGTCACCTTGTCCTCGACATTTTCGATCCAGGCGCAGGGGATGGAATGATGATGGCCGCCCGCCGACGGATCGCTCTTCGTCAGAATGATGCGGTCGCCGCGCACCTTGTCGACGGTGCCGACATGTTCGCCGTCCGAGCCGACCACATCCATATGCTCGGTCACCTTGGAGAGCGACGAACGCTGGGTTTGCCGCTTCGAACGCCAGCTTCCGAATTCCTGTTCGAACTTCGACTGATGCTCGCGGCGATATTCGTCATAGTCGCGGTCGAGCTCGCTGATTTGGCGGTTGCGCCATTCCGAATAGTGACGGTCATGATGCTCGCCCTGTCCGCCTTGGCTGCCGTAGATCGCGGCGGAACGGGCCGAACTGCGATAGCCGGCGCTGGCTCCGTACATGCCGCCGCCTGCACCATAAGGTGCCGACATGGGGTGCGCGCCATGGGTGCCGGTACTGCCGGCATCGACGCGGTCGAACCGGCGGCCGCCAAATTCGCTGCCGCCATAGCCCGAGCCGCCCCAGGTATCCTGCGGGCCCGAGGATCCGTAGCTGCGGCCATAGCTGCCTGGACCTTCCTCAAATGAGCTGTAGCCGCCGCCGCTGGAACGGTTGCCGCGCATGCCGCCGGAGGTCTCGTTGCCCCAGCCGCTGCCCGCGCGTTCGCCGCGCCAGCCGCGTCCTTCATAACCGCCGCGATCCCATTCTCGATCGCGATTGTAGCCGCCGCCTTGAGCCTGCTCACGCTCCCAGCGCTGGCGGTCCATTTCGCGCCGCCGTTCCGCCTCGTCATCACCGAACCAGGAGCGCACTTCATCGCCGGCGCGGTCGAAGAAGCCGCGATCGTCTTCGCCGCCGCGCCCGTAATCGCCGCGTCCATATTCGCCACGGCCGGAGCGGCCGCTTTCTCTCATCCGGCTGTCATACTCTCGATCCCGGCCGCCGCCGTAGCGATCGTCGCTGCGATAATTTCCCATCGATCTCTCTCCTCTGCATCGTGAAAGCGGACCAGGCGATCGCCGGTCGTTATGTGCAAAAACGAAAGAGAAATGAGGCCGTTCCGGGTAGGGAGCCGACCTGTGAGGGCACGGCGGCGAAACGATGCTAGAGGCGCACTGGCCGATTGCATCCGGCCAAAGGCCCGGCTATTGGGAGCGCCTTCGCCGATGAGGCGCGGGGCCGTAGCTCAGATGGGAGAGCGCTGCAATCGCACTGCAGAGGTCAGGGGTTCGATTCCCCTCGGCTCCACCAAATCCTTCACATCTTATCTCTCGTCCGGCATCGGGTGCTGGCGATGGCCGCTATCCTTCGCCAATGACGCGCGGCTCAGCAGCAGGCCGGGGATGAGGGGAAGCCAGAGGGTGAAGCCCCGGAGAAGGAGGGTGCCGGCGACGGCGGGTTCCAGCGGCACGTGAAGGAGACGCAGCATCGCGATCGAGACTGCCTCGAAGGAGCCGAGGCCAAGGGGGATTGGGCCTAAGGTGACCGCGATCGAGGCCATGACGAGCGCGATCAGCGCGGTGTTGAACGTCACTCTCTCGCCCAAGGCCAACAGACAGACTTGAAGGGTTGCCGCGTCGGCGAGGAAGATGAGAGCATTGAACCCTGCGGCGGCGGCGATGAGGCGGCGGTCCTGAAGGAGGTTCGTCGGAGCTTCGCTGAAATAGACGTGAATGCGCCGCGCCCCCCTGATCCGGGCGAGCATCGGCGGCAGGGGCCGGTCGCCGCGCCGTCCAAGCCAAAGGGTAAGTCCGCCGATCGCGAAAGCGACGAGAAGGAAGACCGAAACGGATATGGCCAGGATCAGCGTCGCTTCGGCATGAAGCCACAGCAGGACGAGGACGGCCAGCGCGAGCAGCGCGTATGCAAGATAATAGCCGATGATCGAGATGAGGAGCGCCGAGAGGGCGTTGCCCTTGGGAAGGCCCCTCCGCGTCAGCTGATTGACGAGGAAGACGTTGCCGCTCATCCCTGCCGTCGGCACCGCCTGGTCGGCGAACAGCTTTGAAATGCTGAGCGGAACGAGCGAGCGTAGGGAGCGCGGCGTGCCCGCGGCCTTGAGGACGATGGCCCAGGCGGCGGCCGCCGAAACATAGGTGGAAAGCTGGAGCGCCAGCGCCGCCAGCAGCCAGACCGGCTTGGCTTGCCGCAGCAATTCGGTGAAATGGCGCAGTTCGCCGAAGTTCAGGATCACGGCGATCAGCGCTGCCAGGATGAGAATGCCGGCGAACAGGCGGGTGAATGACACCTGAGTTTCTCTCCCGCATGAGGAGGCCAGAGTCTCCAGAGCTAAGGGCGGCCCGCTCGCCCGGCCATCCGTATTCTTACCGATGGGGCGTGCAATAGGAAGCGATTAGGATGGCGGGGAACGGCCGCAGGAGATGCCAGAGCGGGCCATGGACACCGTCTCTCCCTCAGCCGTCTCCCATATTCCGGATCCCCCCTCGGGAACCGCGCCGCCTTATTGGAGCCAGCCGCTGGACGATCTCTTCGCCGGGCTTGGGTCATCCGCTTCCGGCTTGTCTGATGCACGCGCGGCTGCACGACTGCGTTCCACCGGTCCAAACAGCATCGAGGATCGGACGGAAGGAACAGCTTTCGCGCTTCTCCTCCGCCAGTTCGCCAATCCGCTGGTGCTCATCCTCCTCTTCGGCGCGGGTATTTCCCTTTTCCTCCGCGAGTGGATCGACGCGGCGATCATCGTCGCGATCGTCGCCGGCAGCGCCCTTCTGAGCTTCTACCAGGAATATCGCGCGTCGGCGGCGGTGGTGGAGCTTCGCCGCCGCCTGAAGCTCACCGCGCGCGTGGTGCGCGGCGGCGTTGAGGCCGCCATCCCGGTCGACCGGATCGTGCCGGGCGACATCGTGCTGCTCGCCGCCGGAAACCTCGTTCCCGGCGACGGGCGCATCGTCGAAGCGAACGATTGCCTGGTGAGCGAGGCCGCGCTCACCGGCGAGAGCTTTCCGGTCGAGAAGAAGCCGGGCCGGGCAGATTCCGAGGCGCCGGTCGCCGCGCGGACCAACGCCGTTTTCATGGGCACGTCGGTGCGCAGCGGCACCGCGCGGATCCTTATCGTCGAAACCGGAATCAGGACGGCCTATGGCAGGATCGCCGCGCGGCTCCGCGCGCGGGAGCCGGAAACCGATTTCGCGCGGGGCGTGCGGCTCTTCGGCGCGATGTTGCTGCGCGTCATGATCGTGATCGTGCTCGCGGTGCTGACTGTGAACCAGCTGCTCGACCGGCCGGTGGCGCAATCCCTGCTCTTCGCCGTCGCCCTCGCGGTCGGGCTTTCGCCCGAATTGCTGCCCGCGATCGTCAGCGTGACGCTTTCGGCCGGCGCAAGGGATCTGTCGCGGGGCGGGGTGATCGTCCGGCGGCTGGAAGCGATAGAGAATCTTGGCAGCCTCGACATATTGTGCACCGACAAGACGGGAACCCTCACCGAAGGGAAGGTAAGCCTGGAAAGGGCGCTCGATCCGGACGGACAGCCTTCCGAAGCGGTCCGGCTCTCGGCCTGGCGCAATGCAAGCCTTCAGACTGGCTTGGGCAATCCGCTCGATGCGGCGCTGCTGGCCGATGCCGAGACGTCCGGCCGCGCGCTTCCGGCGGCTACCAAGCTTGGCGAAATACCCTATGATTTCGCGCGGCGGCGGCTGACCGTCATCCTCGCCGACGGGGAGGAGCCGGGCCGGTGCAGGCTGATCACTAAGGGCGCCTTTGCAGAGGTGCTGGCGATATGCGGCGCCATCGCGAGGGACGGAAGCGCCGTCCCGCTCGACGAGGGATCGCGGCAGCGGCTGGAGGCGCTGTTCCGCGAAAAGGGCGAAGCCGGTTTCCGTGTGCTGGCCGTGGCGGAAAAATCGATGGCGCGGCAAGCCGCCTACGGCCCTGGGGACGAGCAGGAAATGACCTTCACCGGCCTGCTGCTCTTCAGCGACCCGCCCAAGGCCGACGTCCAAAGGACGATCGCGGAGCTTCGGGCGCTGGGCATCGGCGTCAAGATCATCAGCGGCGACAATCGCTACGTGACGGCCCACCTTGCCTCTGCCGTGGGTCTTTCCGCGGCGCGAGTGCTGACCGGCGCCGCCATCCGGAAAATGGGGCAGCTCGCCCTTACCCGGGCGGTGAGCGAGGCGGACCTCCTGGTCGAAATCGATCCGCAGCAGAAGGAACGGATCGTGCGCGCGCTTCAGCGGAACGGTCATTCGGTGGGCTTCCTCGGCGACGGCATCAACGACGCTCCGGCGCTGAAGGCGGCCGATGTCGGCATATCCGTGGATCAGGCGGTGGACGTCGCGCGGGAGACGGCGGACGTCGTGCTGCTGCGCCCCGACCTCGAAATCCTTCGCCAGGGCGTGATGGACGGCCGCCGGACCTTCGCCAACACGATCAAATATATCGGGATCACCATCAGCGGCAATTTCGGCAATATGGTGAGCATGGCGCTCGCGACGCCGCTCCTGCCCTTTCTGCCGCTGCTGCCGAAGCAGATTCTCCTCAACAACTTCCTGTCCAGCCTGCCGTCGGCCGCCATATCGACCGACAATGTCGATGCCGATCGCCTTGCTTCGCCTCAGCGCTGGGACGTGCGGGCGATCCGGCGCTACATGATGCTGTTCGGCCTCACGAGCTCGCTCTTCGACCTCCTCACCTTCGCGGTTCTCCTGCTCCTCTACAGGGCGAAGGAGAGCGAGTTCCAAACCGCTTGGTTCGTCGTCTCGCTCATGACTGAACTTGCCGTCGTGCTCGTCCTCCGCACGCGTCGCCGTCCCTGGAAAAGCCGCCCGAGCTGCCTTCTGTTCTGGAGCACCTTCGCCATGCTGCTCGCGACCCTTTTCGCACCCTACCTCGGCGAGGCGAGCGCGCTCTTCGGCCTCATTCCCCTCCCTTTGCCGCTCATGGGCCTCGGCCTCATCATCGTCCTTCTTTACGTCGCGGCGACGGAAGCGGCGAAGCGGGTCTATTATCGCGGTGCTGGCGGTGCGGCGATGCCGGGTGACGGAAGCGAACCCCACCCCTAGCGTAGCGCGGTGCGGACCCGTCTGGCTCGCTTCTGCGTTGGCGCCGGACATATAGGGAGAGCCGCCATCGCCACCTTCATGTTCGCCACTGGCATCGAGAATAGCGTACCGACCATAAATGGAGGCCGCACCCGCATCGATGAAATGGAAAGCTGCGGCCACTATCAGCGCTGGCAGGAGGATTTCGCGCTCGTCCAGGAGATGGGGATCCACTATCTCCGCTTCGGCCCGCCCATCCACAAGACCTGGCTTGGCGAGGGCCGCTACGATTGGGAATTTGCCGACCAAGCTTTCGAGGAGCTGAAACGACGCGACATCATTCCCATCGTGGACCTATGCCACTTCGGTGTGCCGGACTGGATCGGCAATTTCCAAAATCCCGATTTTCCCAATTTATTCTGCCGCTATGCTCGCGATTTCGCCGAGCGTTACCCCTGGCTGCAGCTCTACACGCCGGTCAACGAGATGTTCATCTGTGCGACCTTTTCAGCGCGCTACGGCTGGTGGAACGAGCAGCTGGCTACAGACCGGGCGTTCGTCACCGCGCTCAAGCATCTCGTCAAGGCGAATGTCCTTGCCATGAAGGAAATCCTCCAGGTCCACCCCGACGCCATTTTCATCCAGAGCGAATCTTCCGAATATTTTCACGCGGAGTCTCCCGCCGCGATCCGGCCGGCGGAGCTGCTGAATTCGCAGCGTTTCCTGTCGCTCGACCTCAATTACGGCCGCCGCGTCGATTCCGAAATGTACGAATTTCTGCGCGACAACGGCATGACGCGGGACGAATATCACTTCTTCCTCGACAATCGCCTGAAGCAGCACTGCATCATGGGCAATGACTATTACGTCACCAACGAACATCGCGTGTCGGCGGAGGGCGTTACGCATCCCTCCGGCGAGATATTCGGCTATAGCGAGATCACTCGCCACTATCATGCACGCTATCGTTTGCCGGTGATGCACACCGAAACCAATTTGTGCGAGGGGCCGCTGGGCGAAGAAGCGGTGAATTGGCTCTGGAAGCAATGGGCCAACGTGCTGCGCGTCCGCAACGACGGCGTGCCGATCGTCGGATTCACCTGGTATTCGCTCACCGATCAGGTCGACTGGGACGTCGCGCTGCGGGAGAAGAGGGGCAACGTCAATCCGCTCGGCCTCTTCGATCTCGATCGCAAGATGCGGCCGGTCGGCAAGGCCTATAAAAAGCTGATCGCCCAATGGCGGGACGTACTGCCCACTCAGAGCCTCTGTCTGACGGTGCCGATCGTGCCTGCGGACGAAGCGGAGGGCAGGCACGCGGCGGCGCAGCGCGCCCGTGCGAAGGAAATCGCGACGTCCGAGCCGGTGGTGCAGGATTAAGCGCCGGGAAGTGGCAGAATCTACGATCGAGCGGGCAGGATCAATCTGGCGCTAAGTCCGCCGCCGTGCCGGTTGGCGAGGCAGAGCGTGCCGCCATGGCTTTCCGCCACCGCGCGGGCAATTGCGAGGCCAAGGCCGCTGCCGCCGGTTTCGCGGCTGCGCGACACTTCCAAGCGATGGAACGGCTCCAGCACCCGCTCCAGCTCTTCCGGGGGAAGGCCAGGGCCGCGGTCCTCGACCGCTATTTCGATGCTGTCCTTTGCCTTGCGGACGGAGAGTTCGGCCGCCCCCGCATATTGGAGCGCGTTATCGATAAGGTTGCGGAGCGCGCGGCGGAGCAATGTCGGCTGCACATCGAGCACCTGGCGTTCCGAGGGCGCGAACGTAACGGCCCGGCCCAGTTCCCCATATTCCTCCGCCAGCGCATCGGCGAGCGCGGCGACGTCCATCGGCCGCGCCTCCTCCCGCGAACGGCCGGAACGGGCCAGCGCCAATATGTCCTCCAGCGTCGCTGTCATTTCCGCGATGGTCGCGGCCATCTTCGCGCGCTCCTCCTCCGGCTCCATATTTTCGGCGCGGATGCGGAGCGAGGCGAGGGGGGTGCGCAGGTCGTGCCCGATGGCGCCCAGCATCCGGTCTTTCTCGTCGAGGAGGCCGACGACGCGGCGGCTCATCGCGTTGAAGGCGGTGATGGCGCGGCGCAGGTCGTCCGGGCCTGTCGGTTCCAGAGCGACCACATCCTCTTTGCCTTGAAAGCGCTCGGCCGCCTCGGTCAGCTCGCGCAACGGCCGGGCCAGGCGGCGGGCGATAAGCAGGGTGGCGCCCAGCACGATCAGATAGAGGAGCAGGGTCGAAAGACCGAGGCGAAGCGCGAGATAGGGATCGCGGCGCGGCACGAGGAAGCGGCCGTTCAACCATTCCCCGTCGCCGAGACGCGCGGAGAGGATGAGAATCTGCACTTCGGCCCGGTGCCGGGCTGTA
>DATDNN010000026.1:0-6635 GCA_036518255.1 Allosphingosinicella sp.
GAAAGCGTCGCGGCGGTCGAGGCGCTGCTGGAGGCACCCGCCGCTACCAATCGCGTCATCCTGCTTGGCGGCGCGCTCAAGGCGACGTCCCGGCTGCTGAAGCTCCTGCTCGCCGCACCCGACGCGCTCACCTTCGCCAGCTATGCGCCCGAGGGCCGTGATGCGGCGCGGATCGCGATCGACATGGGGCGGGAGGAAGGGCTGATGCTGCGCCCCGACGTCGGCCAGCGCATCGCGGACCTCACCGGCGGCAATCGCGCGCTTATCGCGCAGGAGCTTGGCAAATATGCCCTGTTTCTCGATGCGGCGCCGGATCGCCCCCGCGATCTCGATCACCATGCGATCGACCGGGTGGGCGCCGCCAGCGAGGAAGGCGATCTCTCCCGCCTCGTCGAAGCGACGCTGGGCGGCAACCCCGCCCTCCTCGAGGAAGAGCTCGCCCGGCTGGCGAGCGAAGGCGTCGAGGGCATCGCCCTCCTGCGCGCCGTGCTGCGCCGGATGATGCTGCTCGCCCGCCTCCGCGCCAAGGTCGAGGCCGGGAACAGCGTCGATGCCGTCATGGCGTCGGAGGGAAAAGCCCTGTTCTGGAAGGAGAAGCCTGCCGTCCAGCAGCAGCTTGGCCGCTGGCGGGGGCCGGTCATCGCGCGCGGGCTCGAACGGCTGATGGAGGCCGAGAAGCTGGTCAAGGCGTCGGGCGGACCCGGCCCCCTCGCCGTCGAGCAAACCCTGTTCGCCATCGCCCGGCAGGCCGCGCGGCTTCGCTAGAGCGGCGCGTTCTCGCGCGCAGGGGCCTCAGATACGTTCGTTGCTGAGCCGCTGGCAGATCATGTCGAGCTGGTCGAGCGTCGAATAATTGAGCGTTACCGCCCCTGTGCCGCCTTGGTGGCTGATCTTCACCTTGAGTCCGAGCAGGTCGCCAAGCTGGCGCTCGAGCGCGAGGAGATCCGCATTCTCGCCGCCGCCTGCACGTGGCGCGACGGCCGGCCGCTCGCCCGCCGCCTTGCCCGGCTTGGCATCGCGCACCATTTGCTCGGTCTCACGCACCGACAAACCCTTGGCGAGGATTTCCCCGGCCAGCGCCTCGGCATCGGGCGCGGAAACAAGCGCGCGGGCATGCCCCATGCTGAGCGCGCCCGACGCGACCTTCTCCCGCACGCTGCCGGGCAGGTCGAGCAGGCGGAGCAAGTTGGCGACGTGGCTGCGCGACTTGTGGACCAGCTTGCCGACAACGTCCTGCGTATGGCCGAAATCGTCGATCAGCCGTTGATAGGCTTCCGCTTCCTCGATCGCATTCAAGTCCTGACGCTGGATATTCTCGATGATCGCTACCTCAAGCGTGGCGGTGTCATCGAAGTCGCGAACGAGGACGGGCACTTCGTGCAGTTGCGCACGCTGCGCCGCCCGCCAGCGCCGCTCGCCCGCGACGATCTGGTAAGCGCCGTCGCGCGGCCGAACGACCAGCGGCTGCAGAACGCCGCGCTCGCGGATCGAATCGGCGAGCTCGGCCAGCGCCGCATCGTCGAAATGGCGGCGCGGCTGATCGGGGTTGGGCGCGATGCTCGCCACCGGCACCATCTGGATACCGGCGGGCGCTGGCCGCGACAGCGAGATATCCTGCGATGCTTCGCCGAGTAGGGCCGAAAGACCGCGCCCCAGGCCGGGCGCGCGCTTACGCATCGGAATCTCACTCATGCAGCCACCGCTTTCTTGGGAAGGCGCGCAATGATCTCGCGCGCGAGGGACATATAGGCTTCGGATCCGGGGCAGCGCATATCGTAAATGAGCGCCGGTATGCCGTGGCTCGGCGCTTCGGACAGCCGCACATTGCGCGGCACCACCGTTTCGAACACCGTCTTGCCGAGCACCGCCCGCACATCATCGGCAACCTGGCCCGACAGATTGTTGCGGCGATCGTACATGGTGAGCGCGACGCCGAGGATCGACAGGCCGGGATTGAAACGCTCCCGCACCAGCTCGATCGTGCGCAAAAGCTGGCTCAATCCCTCCAGCGCGAAGAATTCGGCCTGTAGCGGCACGAGGATCGACTCGGCGGCGGCGAGCGCGTTGATGGTGAGCAGGCCGAGCGAGGGCGGACAATCGATGAGGCAGATATCCCATTTATGCGCGGCGGGCGTATCGAGCGCTGCCTTCAGCCGCTGGGTGCGATCCGGCTCGCTCACCAATTCCACTTCCGCCCCGGAGAGATTGACCGTCGCCGGCACCACATGAAGGCCGGGCACCGCCGTCGGGACCGCCGCCTCGTCCAGCCCGCAATTTTCGATGAGCAGATCGTAACTCGACGCGCTGCGCTGCGCATGATCGACACCAAGGCCGGTCGAGGCATTGCCCTGCGGATCGAGATCGATGACGAGCACCTTCCATCCCGTCGCGGCAAGCGCGGTCGCAATATTGATCGCCGTGGTGGTCTTGCCCACCCCGCCTTTCTGATTGGCCACCGCGACCTTGATCATGTCTTTTTACCCCTGGCTCTTGGAACCACCCCGTCCGCCACGATGATTCCCGCCTCGGAATCGGTAAGGCTCGGCTCCACCCGGAATCGACCCTGCCACAAAGCCCGCGCCGCTTCCAGTTCCGATGCGGCGCCCCGCCCTTTGGGCAGGATCCAGCGCGTCCCCAGATCGGAAAAGCGCGATCCCAGGGTCAGCAGTTTCGGCAGCGGCGCAAAGGCCCGCGCGCTGATGGCGTCAAAGCGTCGCGCGGGAACGGCCTCCACCTTCGCGCAGAGGATTTCGGTATCGGAGGGCAGCGCCAGCACCGCAGCGGCCCTTTCGAGGAACGCCACGCGTTTGGGCCGCGCCTCAACCATCGTCACTCGAGCGGAGGACAGGGCCGCAAGAATGAGCCCCGGAAAGCCCGCGCCCGTGCCGAGGTCGATCCAGGACCGTGCCTCCGCCGCGAGCGGAATAAGCTGCGCCGAATCGACGATATGGCGCCCCCACACCGTTTCGAGCGTGGAGCGGGCGACGAGATTCTGCACGTCATTCTCCTCTCGCAGCAGTGCGATGAATGCGTCCAGCCGTTCCAATGTTTCACGTGAAACATTGAGGTGATCGACGAGCCAGCTTCTGGCCTCTTCTTCGGTCATGCCGCTTTCCGCCTCACCGCCACCAGAATCGCGGCGAGCGCGGCCGGCGTGATCCCGCGCAGCCGCGACGCGGCCCCCAGGGTCGCCGGGCGGGCTGCGCTCAGGCGCTCGACCATCTCGTTGGAAAGCCCGGCGATGGACCCGTAATCGAGGTCGCCGGGAAGGCGCACCGTCTCGTCCGCGCGCAGCCGCGCCACTTCCGCCTCCTGGCGCTGGAGATACGGCGCGTAACGATGATCTTGAATGGCCGTGTCCAGAGCCTCTCCCCTGAAGGATGCCAGTTCCGGCTTCACCCGGCACAAACCGCCTGCGTCAAGTTCGGGAAAGCGGAGCCATTCGGCAAGTGGGCGGCGAACGCCATCGTCCCGCACCTCTATCCCCTGCGCCCGCAGATCGGCACCGCTGAAAGTCGCGGCAAGATGATGCTCGATCTCCGACCGCTTGCGCTGACGCTCACTATAATGGGCCGCCCGCTCGCCCGATACGCAGCCCAGGGCCATGGCCTTTGGCGTCAGGCGCTCATCGGCATTGTCGGCGCGGAGACGCAGGCGATATTCGGCGCGGGCGGTCAACATGCGATAGGGTTCGGTGACGCCCTGAAGCGTGAGGTCGTCGACCATCACCCCGATATAGCTTTCCGAACGGTCGAACAGCACCGGCGCCTTGCCCGCGGAGAAAGCGGCCGCGTTGAGACCGGCGACAAGACCCTGTGCTGCCGCTTCCTCATAGCCGGTCGTGCCGTTGATCTGACCGGCAAGATAGAGGCCATCCACCGCCCGCAAGCCGAGCGTCGGCTCCAGCGCGCGCGGATCGATATAATCATATTCGACGGCATAGCCGGGTTGCACGATCTCGGCCCGCTCAAGCCCCGCCATGCTCCGTACCATCGCCAGCTGAACATCTTCGGGCAGCGAGGTCGAAATGCCATTGGGATAGATGAGGCCATCATCGAGCCCTTCCGGCTCGAGAAAGATCTGATGGCCGTCGCGATCGCCGAAGCGATGAATCTTGTCTTCGATGGACGGGCAATAACGCGGCCCGACGCCCTCGATCTCACCGGAAAACAGCGGCGAGCGAT
Source organism: Allosphingosinicella sp. (assembly GCA_036518255.1). Taxonomy (GTDB): domain Bacteria; phylum Pseudomonadota; class Alphaproteobacteria; order Sphingomonadales; family Sphingomonadaceae; genus Allosphingosinicella. Next base: position 4,185 of record DATDNN010000026.1, read on the forward strand.
CAAGCCCGCCCCTGATGATCGCGTGGGTCTCCGCATTGGTCCGCGTGATCGCGCAGAAGAGCTGCGGCGCCTTGCGTTCCTCCGATAGCGAAGACATGGTCCAGCTGCCGTCATCGGACGGTTGCCGCTCAAGTCCCGCCCAGTCGATAGTACGCGCGTCCAGCCGCGGCGGCGTCCCCGTCTTCAACCGGCCGACCGGCAGATCGAGCGCGCGCAGCTGCTGCGCAAGCGGCACCGCCGCCGCTTCCCCCACTCGACCACCCGCCACGTTCCGCATGCCGAAATGGAGCTTGCCGTTAAGGAAGGTGCCCGTCGCCAGCACGACCGCCCGGGCCTTCAGCCTCTCGCCTCCGGCAAGGACGATACCATCAACACCGCGTTCGTCGGAAAGAAGCAAACTCTCCACGCCGCCTACGACGATCGTCAGACCATCCTGCGCATTGAGAAGGGCGTGGATCGCCGCCTTGAAGCGCCGCCGGTCGGCCTGAACGCGCGGTCCCCGGACGGCGGCGCCCTTGCTGGCGTTCAGCATGCGATAATGGATCGCCGCATGGTCGGCGGCGCGGGCGAGGATACCGTCGAATGCATCGACCTCGCGCACGAGATGTCCCTTGCCGAGCCCGCCAATGGCCGGGTTGCACGACATGGCGCCGATCATGTCGCGGCGGAAACTCACCAAAGCGGTGGACGCGCCCATCCGGGCAGCCGCGGCGGCAGCCTCGCAGCCGGCATGACCGCCGCCCACCACAATGACATCGAATGTGCGCATGCTCGTCGGCTAGGCCGGGAAAAAGGGAAAGTCAAAATGTTCCACGTGGAACATTCTATTTGCCGATGCAGAAGCGTCCGAACAGCGCATCGAGCATATTTTCAACGCCCGCCCGCCCGGTGATCGCATCGAAAGCGGAACGCGCCTGCCGCAAACCCTCCGCGACGATCAGGAGGTCGGAAGACCCCGCAGCCTCGTTCAGACGATTCAACGCCTCCTCCAATGCAGCGCGATGACGGGCGTTGATCGCAACTTCGCCCTCGCCGGGCAGCAGGCGCATCGCCCGCTCGCGAAGAAGCCCGAGCAGCCGGTCCATCCCCTCCCCGGTGACGGCGGACAAGGCCACGTCAGCGCGGGGATCGGCGGAGGTGACATCGATCTTCCCGGCAATGACGATGGTGCGATCGGGGTCAGGCCGGGCATCGAAGGGCCCGAGCCACAGGATTAGGTCGGCCGCAGCGATCTGCGCCTGCGCCCGCTCGATTCCCATGCCCTCGACAATATCGCCGGAGGCGCGGAGTCCTGCGGTATCGGTGAGGATGAACGGGAGTCCGGAAACGGCCACCGGCGCCTCGACCACATCCCGCGTCGTTCCGGCAATGGGCGAGGTGATGGCGACGTCGCGTCCGGCCAAGGCATTGATCAACGTCGATTTGCCCGCATTGGGCGGGCCGGCGATGACGACGCGAATTCCGTCTTTCAGCCGCTCGACCGGCGGCCGGGACAAGGCGGCGCGGATATCGCCCGCAAGCGCGAGCAAGACCGCCCGCCAGGCCTCGTCCGCACTCGTCTCGACATCGTCTTCGTCGGAAAAATCGATCTCCGCCTCGACGCGCGCGGCGATCGCCAGCAGCCGGTCCTGCCACCCCGCCACTTCGCGGCTCAACGCGCCACCGGCAAGCGCGAGTGCCGCCCGGCGCTGGGACTGGGTTTCCGCCATCAGAAGATCGGCGATACCCTCTGCCTCGGTAAGGTCGATCCTGCCATTCTCGAACGCGCGCCGCGTAAACTCGCCCGCTTCGGCGGGGCGCAGACCGTCAAGGCCGGACAAGGCGTCCAGAACCGCCGCGACGACCGAACGGCCGCCATGCAGATGGAACTCGGCCAGATCCTCGCCCGTGGCACTGCCAGGCCCCGGAAAGAAGAGCGCAAGCGCATCGTCAAGTTTTTCGCTACTCTGCGGATCGTGAAGCGACGAGAACATGGCGCGGCGCGGCGGCGGCACGCGCCCGGCAAGCCGCTCGAGCGCCATCGCCGCCTCCGGTCCGCTCACCCGCACAATCGCGATGGCGGCGGGCGGCAGGCCCGAGGACAGGGCGTAGATGGTATTCGCGCGGGCCGGAGCGGTCACGGCTTGCTCATCTGCTCCAGCATCTGACGCCAGAGGGCAAGGCCGCCCTCGCCCATGCTGCTCCAGCTCTTCATCGCCTCGCCAAACTGTTCGGCGCTACCCGCCTCGGCCACCGCCTTCTTCATCTGCTCGACATAGGCTTCATGCACCGGCGACAGATCGGGAAGCCCCAGAAAGCGGCGCGCCTCTTCCGGCGTGCAATCGATATCGACCGAAACCTTCATACGCCCTGCCCTCCTCATATCGCGGCTTTGCCTTGCTTCACACATATAACCGCAAGGCAAGCACAAGACCATGGAAGCGAGCCGATACCGGGGGCCAGGCTCCGTCA
>DATDNN010000027.1:0-2695 GCA_036518255.1 Allosphingosinicella sp.
GGAAGATCCTCGTCGGGAAGTACAAGGCGACCGTGCAGGAAGAGCTAGGCAAGCCCTTCCCGCAGGACGTGCACGAACAGCTATGGGGCGCGGTCGGCGCCGTGTTCGGCTCCTGGCAGTCGGAACGGGCCAAGGTCTATCGCCGCCTCAACCACATTCCAGGCGATTGGGGCACGGCGGTCAACGTTCAGGCGATGGTGTTCGGCAACATGGGCGACACCTCGGCCACCGGCGTCGCCTTCACCCGCGATCCGGCGACCGGCGAGCGGGCTTATTATGGCGAATATCTGATCAACGCCCAGGGGGAGGATGTCGTCGCGGGCATCCGCACCCCGCAATATCTCACCAAGGCCGCACGCGAGAAAGCGGGCGCCAAGGCGGCCTCGATGGAAGAGGCGCTGCCAGAGGTTTACGGCGAACTCGCCCGCGTCTTCGAGCTGCTCGAAACCCATTATCGCGACATGCAGGATATCGAGTTCACGGTGGAGCGCGGTACTCTCTGGATGCTCCAGACCCGCTCGGGCAAGCGCACCGCCAAGGCGGCGCTCAAGATCGCCATCGACATGGCCCGCGAAGGCCTGATCTCGGAAGAAGAGGCCGTCCTCCGCGTCGATCCCGCCGCCCTCGATCAGCTGCTCCACCCGACGCTCGATCCGAAGGCACCACGCCAGGTAATCGCCAAGGGTCTTCCCGCGTCTCCGGGCGCCGCCTGCGGCATCGCTGTGTTCGACGCCGACACCGCCGAACGCCGGGCGGGGCAGGGCGACAAGGTCATCCTCGTCCGCATCGAAACCAGCCCGGAGGACATTCACGGGATGCACGCGGCGCAGGGCATCCTCACTTCGCGCGGCGGCATGACCAGCCACGCAGCCGTCGTGGCGCGCGGCATGGGTCGCCCCTGTGTCTCGGGCGCTGGCACGCTCGCCATCGACTATAAAGCCAAGGTGATGCGCGTCGGCGGCGTGGAGGTAAGGGAAGGCGACACGCTCACCATCGACGGCGCGAGCGGCGAAGTGATGCTCGGCGCCGTGCCGACCGTCCAGCCGGAGCTGGCGGGCGATTTCGGCACCCTCATGGAATGGGCGGACAAGGTGCGCCGCCTGAAGGTCCGCACCAACGCTGAAACCCCGAACGACTGCCGCACCGCCCGCGAGTTCGGCGCGGAGGGCATCGGCCTCTGCCGCACCGAGCATATGTTCTTTGACGCCGAACGGATCACTGCCGTCCGCCAGATGATCGTCGCGGAGAATGAAGCGGGCCGCCGCGCGGCTCTCGCCAAATTGCTCCCCGCGCAGCGCAGCGACTTCCTCGAAATCTTCGAGATCATGAAGGGTCTCCCCGTCACGATCCGCCTCCTCGATCCGCCCCTCCACGAATTTTTGCCGCACGGCGAAGGGGAATTTGCCGAGGTTGCCAAGGCCGCGGACGTCGGCATCGAACAACTGAAGCGTCGCGTCGCGGAGCTGCACGAATTCAATCCGATGCTCGGCCATCGCGGGTGCCGGCTCGGCATCACCTATCCGGAGATCTACGAAATGCAGGCCCGCGCCATCTTCGAGGCGGCGGTTGAGGTCGCCAGGAGCGGGCAGGCGCCGCTACCCGAGGTGATGGTGCCGCTGGTCGCCACCAAGGCGGAGCTCGCCATCATCCGCCAGCTCATCGACGCCACAGCCCGAAAGGTATTCGAGGAGCGGGGCCGCTCCATCGACTATCTCGTCGGTACGATGATCGAACTCCCCCGCGCCGCCCTCCGCGCCGGGGAGATTGCCGAGGAAGCCCAATTCTTCTCCTTCGGCACCAACGATCTGACGCAAACGACGCTAGGCGTCAGCCGCGACGATGCCGCCCGCTTCCTCACCACCTATGTCGAAAAGGGCATTTTCGCCCGCGATCCCTTCGTCAGCATCGACGAGGACGGCGTTGGCGAGCTTATCCGCATCGCGGCCGAACGGGGCAGGGGCACCGCGCCGGGCCTCAAGCTCGGTATCTGCGGCGAACATGGGGGGGATCCATCGTCCGTCGCTTTCTGCGAAAAGACGGGCCTCGATTACGTCTCGGCCTCTCCCTACCGCGTACCGATCGCCCGCCTCGCGGCGGCGCAGGCTGCCCTCAGGAAGCCCTAGAGCGGACGATCGTCCTCGTAGCGCGGCGGCGGCGCCTTCGCGGCTGAATGGCGTAGGGAGTCCATCTCCCGCGCGTCCCGGCGCAGACGCTCATTCTCCGTTTCCAGCGCTTCGCGCCGGGCAAGTTCATCCTGGTAGCGCCTCTTCCATCTGCCGCTCGCGAAGAGGGCGCCGCCGAGGAACAGGCCCAGCAGGAAGGTGAGGATGACCACTGCCCATTGCGTCAGTGTGAAGGGTACCATGTCGTGTCTCCGGCAGGATTTCTCCTGCCGGAACAATCGGCGAAGGGGGACCCGGTTCCTTACTGTATGAAGTTGTCGGAGATCGAGCAGGCCGCCGGGCCGAGGATGACAATGAACAGCACCGGCAGGATGAAGAGGATGAGCGGCACCGTCATGATCGCGGGCAGACGCGCCGCTTTCTCTTCCGCCCGCATCATGCGCTCGTTGCGGAACTCGGCCGAAAGCACGCGCAGCGCGCTCGCCAGCGGAGTACCGTATTTTTCCGTCTGGATCATGGTTGTCACCACGCCCCGGACTGCGTCCAGATCGATACGCCGCGCCAGGTTCTCG
>DATDNN010000028.1:0-4518 GCA_036518255.1 Allosphingosinicella sp.
CGGCGAACAGCGTCGGCCATATTTCTGGCTACAGCCTGCTTGCGATCGGTTTCTTCAACTCGATCATGTTCCCGACCATCTTCAGCCTTGCCTCGGAAGGACTGGGGCCGCGCGCCGCGGAAGGATCGGGGTTGCTCGCCACCGCCATCGTCGGGGGGGCGGTCGTGCCGCCGCTCGCGGGCCTCGTGTCCGACGCCTCGACCCTGCGCCTCGCGCTCACCGTTCCGGCGATCTGCTACCTCGGCATCGCCGCCTTCGGCTTCTATGCCCGGCGGCCGCATGAGGCGGTGGACATGGCCGCGGTGCCGGTCAACGCTTAGGAGCGGAAGGGCGCCGCTACGTAAGGAGGGGCGCCCTTCCCTCCTTTATCCTTGTCTTGCGCGAATGGCGGTTTACACCCATGGCCATGGTTCGACCGGCTAGGCCGCTGCGGCGGGGCAACAAGTGGGTGACTACGGGGGGGATCGTGGCAATTCCGCTGATCCTCATCCTCTTGGGCCTGCTTCTTGCCGAACAGTTCCGGAGCGGCATCCGCCTGCGGTCGGAAATTGAGCGGGCGCACGCCAATCGCGAAAGCGTGCAGACGACCTTCTCCCTGTTACAGGACGTGGAGACGGGGCAGCGCGGCTATCTGCTGACCGGCGATCCAGCTTTCCTCGCGCCTTACGAACAGGCGCGGGCGCAGCTTGCCGGGAGAATTCCCCACCTGGCCGAACATAACGGCCTGCAACCCGAAGCGACGCGAAATCTGCGGGAAACAGAGGAACTGGCGCGGCGCAAGCTCGCTTTTGCGGAGCGGGCGGTCGCGCTTCAGCGGAGTGGGCGGCATGACGCCGCGGTAGCGCTGGTCGGCACCGGCGAGGGCAAGGCGCTAATGGACGCCATGCGCGTCCGCATCGGTCGTATGCAGGCGCTGGAAGAGGCTTGGGTCGCGAATGCGCAGCAAGCCTCGATCAAGTCCCGCGTCCAGCTCTTATGGTTCACTTTCTCGCTGCTGGGCGTGCTCGTCCTGTTCCTCACGATATCGGCGGTGGCGATCGCCCGGACCCTTGCCGCGCGCCGGCAGGCGCTTGAGGAACTGGAAGATATCAGTGCCCGGCAACGCGCGATCCTCGACAGCGCGAGCGATGCCATCATCACGCTCAACCCCAGCGGCACGGTGGAGACGACGAACCGCGCGGCCGAGACGATGTTCGGCGACAGCGCCGATGCCTTGGTGAGGCGCGATATCGGGCGGTTGTTCGAAGTTGCTCCGGACCGGGGCGGGCAGGAAAATTTCCTTGAACGCCTGCAGTCGCGGCGCGGCGGGGGGCAGCAGGGCGCTTCCGAGGAATTCTGGGCGGTGCGGGCGGACGGCACCCATTTCCCCGTGGACGTTTCCCTGAGCCCAATGGAACTTGCCGACGGCACGCATTTCGTGGCGATCATCCGCGACATCACCGAGCGCAAGCAGGTGGAGCAGATGAAGAGCGAGTTCGTCTCCATCGTGAGTCACGAGCTGCGCACGCCGCTCACGTCGATCGCGGGCTCGCTTGGCCTGTTATCCGGCGGCGCTGCGGGGACGATCCCCGACAAGGCCGCGCGCCTCATCCAGATCGCCCATTCGAACAGTGAGCGCCTCGTCCGCCTCATCAACGACATTCTGGACATCGAAAAGATCGAATCCGGCAAGATGGAGTTCGACCTGAGGCCGGTGCTGCTGCTGCCGCTGCTTCGCCAGGCGGTGCAGGCTAATAGCGGGTTCGCGGAAAGCTACGGGGTGTTCCTGCACCTGGAGCCCGGGGACGAGCAGGCGCGGGTCATGGCGGATGCGGACCGGCTTATGCAGGTCGTTACCAACCTTCTTTCCAATGCCGTCAAATTTTCGCCAAGGGGCGAGACGGTCAGCATCTCGATGGCGCCGCTCGACCGCAGGCACCGCATCACGATCAACGATAATGGCGGCGGCATCCCGCGCGAATTCCGGAACCGGATATTCGGCAAGTTCGCGCAAGCGGATTCCTCCGACACGCGGCAGAAGGGCGGCACCGGCCTTGGCCTCAGCATCGTCAAGGAAATCGTCACCCGCCTGCGCGGATCGGTGAGCTTCGATACGGTTGAAGGTGTGGGAACCGCCTTCCATGTCGATTTGCCCAGTGCGCCGCCTCCCGTGCCGAGTGCCGTGCCGGACACCATGTCCCGCATCCTGATCTGCGATGGCGATCCGGTCTCGGCGCAGCAGATCGAGGAGGCATTGGGCGCGGCGGGATATGATAGCGATGTCGTGGCCAGCGGCGAGGCGCTCAACGCCGCGCTGGAGGAACGGCGCTATGCCGCGATCATCCTCGATCTGGTCCTCCCCGGAGAGGACGGCATAGGGCTCATCCGATCGCTTCGGTCCGATCCGCGCCATTTTCACACGCCGGTGATCGTCGTGTCGGCCCATGCGGCCGCCGATGGCGGTGCGGTGTCGCAGGCGCTGCCCATCGTCGATTGGCTCCAGAAACCGCTGCCGCTCGACCGCCTTACAACGCGGGTGCGCGAAGCGCTGGACCGGCATGCGAACGGCCAGCCGCGCATCCTCCACGTCGATGACGATGCCGATGTCCTCAACATCGTGGCCGCGGCGTTCGAGCAAAAGGCAGTCGTGCGCTCCGTTCCCGGCCTTGAAGCGGCGCGAGCGGCGCTGGCACAGGAGCGCTTCGATTTGGTCATCCTCGATCTCGGCCTGGCCGATGGTTCGGGCCTTGAACTGTTGCCGGACCTGAAGCGCGCCGACGGCAACGCTATTCCTGTGGTGATCTTCTCCGCTCAGGACGCCGATCCAAAGCTTGCGCGTGCAGTAGACGCGGTCCTTACCAAGTCGCGGGCGAGCCTCGGACGTCTTGTCGATACGGTGGAAGTGCTGGTGGCAGGAGCCGCCGGAGCGGCGCGCAGGGAGGGAGATGAATGACGATCCGCATCCTCTATGTCGATGATGAGGATGATATTCGGGAGGTGGCCTCCATGGCGCTGGAGCTCGATCCGGAACTGGACGTGCGTACCTGTTCTTCGGGATTCGAGGCGATCGCGGCGGCAGGCGAGTGGCGGCCGGACCTCATTCTGCTCGACGTGATGATGCCCAGCATGGATGGTCCCGCGACGCTGGCGAAGCTCCGCGCCGATCCTGCGACGGCGGACATAAAGGTCGTCTTCATCACGGCGCGTACGCAGGCCTATGAAGTCGAAAAATTCAAGGAAATGGGCGTGGAGGGCGTGATCGCCAAACCCTTCGACCCGATGGCGCTTGCCAGCGAGGCACGGGGTTACCTCTAATCCTGACGATATGTTCCCCCTGTGCGCAGCTTCAGCCCCAAAGCCTATAAGTAGAACGGCGCACGGGAGCGCGTTTGTGGCACGGCTTGCCGGGCTGGCGGGGCATATTATCGCTTGTAGCGATGCGTGCGCGGGAACCACGCCGCTGTCGATAAAGTTTACAAGTCGTTAACGCTTTCACCGGCCGGAGCGCGGATTTTCGTGCTTGGCCCGAGAGTTGCTGGATGATTTGTATGCTGAAGCGGATAGCGAGATTGTTCACGATCAACACGCGGTTCGAGGCGTTCGCTATCATCTATGCGCTTGCGCTCGGCGCGACCCGCCGCGGTGCCGATTATCTGGTCCAATATCCCGGCATTGGCGGCATTCTGCTGTTCCTCGCCTGCACAGTCGCCGTATTCATGGCGGGCGGCAAAATATTGGACAGCCTCCGGCAGCCGACGGTGCGGCTCACCCGTTCGGGACCCTATCGCGCGCCGCCTATCCGGCAAATCGTGGTCGACTGACACCGTTCTTCCTCGGCATTCGATGGCTGGACGCCTGCTCGGTCCACAAAGCTTCGCACGCGCCGTTCATCTGATGCTAATATTTGGCATATTTTCCCAAAGTGCGGCATTTGGATTGTCGCTCCAGCATTGGGCAATTTCCGAAAAGTCCAGCCTTTCTGCGGCTTTCCGTACTTGGCACGGCTCTTGAAATACCCTTGGCATGCCCCGGCGACGGGGCGACAGGATCAAAGCCAAGGTTTGTAGGGAGCCAAGACAATGTTGAACTTCAATTCCGAATTCCAGCGTATCGCCACCGCCGCCGTCGGGGCGCTCGTTCTCACCACCACCTTCGTCGGCGCCGCCGTCGGCCCCGCCCGGGCGATCGAGACGAGCCGCATCGCTTACACCGCCCAGCAGGGCGAGGTCCGCGTCAATGCCTGACGTGATCCTCGTCGGCCGGGAGGAGCTGGTTCCTTTCTTCAATGCCGGAACCAGGCCGAACCGGCCGGCACAGCCGGGTTTCTTCAAGGAGTTTCCGCTGATGAGCATTTTTACGAGAACGAGGGACATCGTTGCCGCCAATGTGACGGATCTTCTCAATCGTGCGGAGGATCCGGCGAAGATGATCCGGATGATCATCCTGGAGATGGAGGAGACGCTGGTTGAGGTGCGCGCTTCGGCGGCCCGCTCGATCGCCGACCAGAAGGAGATGCGCCGCCAGATCGCGAAGCTGGAG
>DATDNN010000029.1:0-3851 GCA_036518255.1 Allosphingosinicella sp.
ATGCGCTTCAGTCCGCCGAGGCCGTATTGGAAAACAGCCCTGCATTGGCATTGCTGGTATCCTCCAAGGACGGGTTGCAAGGAAGCGCTGGACTCTGGAACCGCCTTAACCTCGCTGCTCCGGTGTCAAGGCTCAGAGAGATAGATGAGTCATTGGCGGAAAATGCCGAGCAAGTTCGCAATTCGGGCGGCAGCTTCGCGCAAATGCTGCACCTGTCGTCCTCATCCCGCGTTTTCCTCGTGCAGGGTGGACCTGCGCCGGCGCCTTACAAGCCCGGAACGCTTCTTCTCTGGTTCATCGACATCACCGACAGTGAGCGGAAGATGGAGGCGCTGCATGGGCAGAATCAGCGTCTGTCGAGCGCGCTCGATGCCTTGTCGGCGCTGATCGAGGCGGCGCCGTTTCCGATGTGGTATCGGGGGCCGGATCTTCGTCTTGCGATGGTGAATGGTGCCTATGTCGCGGCCGTCGAGGCGCCCGATGCGCTGACGGCCGTTCAGTCCGGCATCGAGCTCGTCGAGGAGAGCGAGGGCAGGAGCCCGCTCAGCCAGGCCGCTGCCGTACGGGAAAGCGGAGAGCCCGTCGCGCGCACCGTGCCCGCCACCGTCGCGGGCCAGCGCCGGATGATGCGGGTGGTGGAACTGCCGCTCGGCGAAACCGGCGTCGCGGGCTACGCCATCGACGTCGAGGAGCGGGAACAGGCCCGCGCCGACCTTGCCCGCTTCGTACGGGCGCAGCGCGACATGCTCGATCGCCTGTCGGCGGGCGTCGTCCAGTTCAACCGCGACCGCAGCCTCACTTTCTACAACCAGCCTTTCGCCCGCCTGTTCGCGCTGCCGCTCGACTGGCTGGGCGAGCGGCCGGAATTCGACCGCGTGCTCGACAGGATGCGCGAAAACCGCCGCGTTCCGGAGGTTCGCGATTATCCCCAGTGGAAGGAGGAGCATCGCGCCTGGTTCACGGCCGGCGTGTCGGCGGAGGAAGAGGATTGGCTGCTGCCGGGCGGAACGCACCTGCGCGTCGTCGCCCAGCCGTTGCCCGACGGCGGGCTGCTTCTGATCTTCGAGGACCGGACCGAGCAGATCCAGCTCGCCAGCGCCCGCGATACCTTGCTGCGCGTGCGGACCGCGACGTTCGACAATCTGTTCGAGGCGGTCGGCGTCTTCGCCTCGGACGGGCGCCTGCACCTCTGGAACAACCGCTTCCGCGAAGTGTGGCAGCTGGAGGAGGAGGAGCTTGCCGCCCATCCGCGCATCGACGCGCTCGCCAACCGCCTGTCGCGCAAGCTCAAGAACAAGACGCAGAGCGCGCTGATCCGCGAAATGGTGCGCAGCGCGACCATGGAGAGGAAGCAGCGTACCGGCCGCGTCCAGCTGTCCGACGGCCGATCCTTCGATTTCGCCGCCGTGCCGCTGCCCGACGGCAATGCACTCTTCACGATGATCGATGTGACCGACAGCCGGACGATCGAGGATGCGCTGCGGGACAGGAACGAAGCGCTGATCGAGGCGGACAAGCTGAAGACCGCCTTCGTGTCGAACATGAGCTACGAGCTGCGCACGCCGCTCACCTCCATCGCCGGTTTCACCGAAATGCTGGCGAACGGCTATGCGGGCGATCTGCCCGGGCCGGCGAAGGATTATGTGCGCGCCATCCTCGATTCCGTGTCGCGGCTTTCCGGCCTTATCGACAACGTGCTCGATCTCACCCAGTCGGATTCCGGAAGCCTGCTGCTCGCCGAGGACCGGGTGGACCTTGCCGCCATGTGCACCGCATCGATCGAGCAAGTGCGGGAGGCGGCGGAGCGCAAGGCGATCATGATCGAAGTCGCGATCGATCCCAGCGCCGGTACCGTCGCGGGGGACCAGCGGCGCCTGCGCCAGTCGCTCGACAATGTGCTGACCAATGCGGTCGTCTATACCGATCTCGGCGGCAAAGTGTCGCTCGTCGCGCGCGGCAGCGAGGATGCGGCCGAGATCGTGGTGACGGACAATGGACGCGGCATCGCGGCGGCCGATCGGGACAGGGTGTTCGATCGCTTCCACCGCACCGCGGCGGCGGTGGGCGAGGGGGATTCGGCCCTCGGCCTCGGCCTGCCGCTCGCCAAGCAGTTCGTCGAGGCCCATGGCGGCCGCATCGAGCTCCAGTCGGAGCTTGGCATCGGCACCACGGTGACGATCCGCCTGCCGCGGGCGGGCAAGGGCGAGGCGGCATGATCTCTCTGGCGGGCGAGGCGGAGACCGAGGCGTTCGGCCGCGCGCTCGCGGGGCATTTGCGGCCCGGCGACGTGATCGCGCTCCACGGCGATCTCGGCGCGGGCAAGACGAGCCTCGCGCGCGGGCTGCTGCGGGGCCTCGGCTTCGGCGGCGACGTTGCCAGCCCCACATTTCCGATCGTCCAGGCTTATGGCCCGCCCGATATGACCTTTCCGGTCTGGCATATCGACCTTTACCGGATCGAGGATCCCGGCGAACTGGAGGAACTGGCCCTTGACGAAGCGCGCCTCGATACCGCGCTGGTCATCGAATGGCCGGAACGGCTCGGCCCGGCTTTGTGGCGGGACAGCCTGGAGCTTTTCCTCGCCCGCGACGGCGAGGAACGGCGCGCCTTGACAGCGAAGGTGCCGCCCGCTTGGGAAGGGCGATGGCCGCCCTTATGATTCCGCCCGCGCACGCTCCCGACTTTCTCGCTGCCCATGGCTGGGAGGGCGCGGAAATCCGGCCGCTCGCCGGCGATGCCTCCTTCCGCCGCTATTTCCGCGTGCATCGCGGCGATGAAACCGCCGTGCTGATGGATGCACCGCCCGAGCATGAGGATGTCGGCCCGTTCCTGAAGGTGGCGGGGCATCTGCTCGATCGCGGCTTCCTTCCGCCGCGCCCGCTGGCGGTAGACCGGGAAAGGGGGCTTCTGCTCCTCGAGGATTTCGGCGACAATCGTGTGGGGCCGCTGCTTCTGCGCGAACCGCATCGGGAGGCGGAGATTTACGAATCCGCCGTCGATATCCTCGCAGGCCTCGCCTCTGCGCCCGCACCGCCGGATATCCCGCCTTATGACCGCGCGGCGATGACGCGCGAAGTCGCGCTGTTCCCCGAATGGTATGCGCCTGCCCTCGATCTGGAGGTGGACGAAGCTGGCTTTCTTGCCGCCTGGAAAGAAGCCTGGGCCGACGTCGCCGAGACGGTGGCCGCCAATTCCGTGATGGTGCTCCGCGACTATCATGCCGACAATCTGATGGTGTTGGAGGGGCGACGGGAGCTTGGCCTTCTCGACTTCCAGGACGCGCTCGCCGGGCATGCCGCCTACGATCTCGTGTCGCTGCTTCAGGATGCGCGCCGCGATGTGCCGCCCGTCCTTGAGGAAGCGATGCTCGCGCGCTTCATGAGCAGGCTCGACATTGCGGACCGCGCGCGGTTCCGCGCCCATTACGAGATATTGGGCGCGCAACGGAACACGAAGATCCTCGGCATCTTTACCCGCCTGTGGAAACGCGACGGCAAGGCCCATTATCTCGCCTTCCAGCCGCGTGTGTGGGGTTATCTCGAACGCAATCTCGCGCACCCGGCTCTTGCCCCCGTCAAAACCTGGTTCGACGCCAATCTGCCGCCGGAAAAGCGTGCCGCGGCCTGGGAAGGGAAGGGCGCATGAGCCGCCAGGAAGCGCCGCTCGCCCTCCGTGCCGTTCCGGCGGGACACGTGCCGAAAATGGCGATGGTCATGGCGGCGGGCCTTGGGAAACGGATGCGCCCGCTCACCGCCACGCGGCCCAAGCCGCTGGTGGAAGTGGCGGGAAAGCCGCTCATCGATCACTGCTTCGACCGGCTGCGCGCGGCGGGCGTCGAAAAGGCGGTCGTC
>DATDNN010000030.1:0-6177 GCA_036518255.1 Allosphingosinicella sp.
GGACGCCAAGGTTGGCCGCATCAGCTATTCCTCGCCGCTCGGCCGCGCCCTCATCGGCCGCAATGTCGGCGACGAAGTCGAATTTTCCGCGCCGTCGGGCGACAAATATTACGAGATCGAGAAGATCGAGTTCATTTGAGTTGGTGGGATGGAGAGCGTTCACGCCCTGCTCCTTCTCCCGCGTGCGGGAGAAGGCTGGGGTGAGGGTGGGCGGTCGAAACGGCTCGATGCCGTTGAGGACGTCTTTGGCTCGCTATCGCTCGTCCCTCACCCTAACCCTCTCCCGCAAGCGGGAGAGGGAATAGCATGAGACCGCCTCAGAACTGGCGCGCCGCGCGCGTCACCATGAGCATTGCCGCCGTCACGGCCCTTCTCTGGCTCCTCGCCTCCACCCTGCGCATGGGGGATTTCGCGGCCGTGTGGGGCGGTTTTATCCCGGCGCGTATCACTTATGGCGATGAGGGCGGCATGGCGCCCGTATGGCTGACGCCGCTCACCGCGGCACTCGTCCATGCCGGCATTATCCATCTCGGCTTTAACATGCTGATCCTCGTCTTCTGCGGTCGCTCGGTCGAGCCCATTCTCGGATCGGGCAGCGTCGCCATCCTCTACCTGCTTGGCGCCTATGGCGCGGCGGCGGCGCAATATGCCGCGGATCCCGGCAGCATGATGCCGATGATCGGCGCCAGCGGCGCGATTTCCGCGCTGCTCGGCGCCTATGCGCTGCTTTTCGGGCGGAATAAGGTGAAGGTCGCCAATCCCACGCTCGCCCTGTGGCTCAATGCCTTATGGCTCGGCGTGGCGTGGATCGGCCTGCAGCTTCTCACCAGCCTTACGTTCGACACGCTTGGACAACGTATCGCGATCGCGGCCCATATCGGCGGGTTCCTCGTCGGGCTGGCCCTGACGAAGCCGCTGCTTATCTATCGCTACCGGAAAGCCTGAGAGCGGGTCAGCCCTGTAGGCCCGGCTCGAGCAATTTGCCGAGCGGGACGACCACATATTTCATCTCGGCATCGTCCACCGTCCGCTGCGCATTGGCGCGCCAGGCGTCGAGGGCGCTCGTATAATCCGGGAACAGGCCCACAAGGTGGAGGGAAGGGAGGTCCACGAAATCCAGGCCCCTGGGGTCGCGGACGCGGCCGCCGAAAACCAGATGCAGATCCTTCATGCCGAACCTCTACTCTCTTGGGAACGGCGACCGCCTAGCATGATCTGCCGGTGAGGCAAGCCCTTGGGCCAAAAGAAAAGCGCCGGAAGACCGGCGCTTTTCCCCGGAGGCAGGAGAGACTTGCTCCCCATTTCCGTTCGTCTCGAGCGAAGTCGAGAGACGGGCGCATGCGGATGGCACGCTTCTCGACCACGCTCGAAGCGAACGGAGATGGAGGAGAACTCCTTCTTCCGGGCGTCAAGCCTCGCTTTTCTTGCCGCCGACGATTTCGCCGATCTTCTGCTTGACCGTGGCGTAGCCCAGCTCGTCCAATTTCTCGCGACCTGCATCCGTGGCGCTCTTCGCCGCCTCGCGCGCCTTGTCGTTGAGCCGAGCGCCAGCAGCGCCGAAGGCCCGCACTTCGCGCCGGGTTTTGGGTAGAAGGGCGGCGACGATCCCGCCGATGGCGAGCGCGCCGATCACAGCGCCGACCGGGTTGGATCCGATGCTGTCGCCCGCGCGGCGCCCCGCATCGCTCGCACGGTCGCGCGCCGACGTATAGAATTCGCCCGTGCGCTCGCGAGCGCTTCGATAGGCTTCGCTTGCCCGGGCGCGCGCACTACCCGCCGTATCGCGGGCACGGCTGCGAGACGGGCTCATGGTATCCAGATCGTCCCTACGCAAATCGGTCTTCGTCATGCGGTTACTCCTTCACTCAATGGGCGCTCCTTGCCGGGAGGAGCGGCGATTTCCTGTGCAGGCTCCGTGAACGTCGCTGGCAGGGCGTCGGTTGCATAAGGTTCTGAGACGAGCGGCGCTTCTTTCTTCCCGTGCCTGGACAGCTTGTTCGACAGCCAGCGAAGCGGCCGCCGGGCAATGGCGACGGCAAGAGCCGCGCCGATGGCCGAGGCGCTGATCGGCTGCCCCTTCACCGTATCGACGACTTCGGCCGCGATACCGCCACCCAAATCCTTCATGCTGTCCCACGCATTGCTGGCGATCGCCTGCGGCTTCAGAGCCTCTCGCGTCGCGACAAAGGTGGACTCGAGTCTTTTGCGCGCCCGTTCGGCTTCGGCCCGTGCCGCGCGAATGCGATCGACCGTGGCGCTCTTGCTCATGCCGCTTCCCGCAACCCGTCGTTCATCGCCTCGCGCTCTTCCTCGCTGCCGGAGCCGAGCACGGCGAGCTTACGCGCGCCGGCACGGACGAGCAGGAAGCCGGCAAGGCCGGTCACCGCCAGCACCGCTATCCCGGCCAGAACCGGCCCTATGAGCGGCGCGAGGCCCAGCACGATGCCGACGATGAGCCCGATAAAGCCCGCCAGCAGCAACGCCAGGCCGGCCCCGAGCAGGATGGCCCCGCTCTTGGCTTTTCCGGCCCTGTGCTGCGCCACCGCCTTCACCAGATTGACTTCGGCGCGGGCAATGGCCTTGCCGTCGGCGATCAGTCTGGAGACGAGATCGCCGATCCGGTCGTCTGTTTCGGGGGAGGCGCTCGCCAAGGTCAGGCTCCCTTGGCCTTCTTGCGGCCCGCGCCGTCTTTGGAGGAGGCCGCACTATCCTCCAGCCCGGCCTTGACCAGGCGGACGAGCGTGAAGCCGACCACGGCCGCGACGCCGATCGCCGCCGCCGGGCTCTTGCGAATGAAGCTGCGCGCATCGTCGACCAGCTCATCCACATCCTTGTCGCGGATGCTGCTCGAGAAATCAGACACAAAGGTCGCGGCCTTGCGTGCATAATCGCCATATTCCGAACCGAGCCGCTCGTCGATCGAGCGGGCGGTGTCCTCGACGATGCGGGAGAGATCGTCGAGCTTGTCCGACGCGCGGGCTTTGCCGTCCATCGCATAGGTGCGCGCCTTATCGCTCGCCTGGCTCTTCAGCGACTGTGCGCCCCGGTGAATCTGGCCGCGTATGCCGCTCGCGGTGCCGCCGGTATCGTCAGTGCCGGTGGTCGCGCCGCTTGCGACGAAACCACCGCCGCCCGCTGCTGCGTTTCCGGCCGTGCCGTTGGTTTCAAGGGCGCCGTTGACGACGTGGTCGGTACCTTCGGGAAGTTCTTCCGGGTTACGCGCGGGCATAGCATTACCTCCAGTAAAATCGGGTGAATCCAGTCTCGCCAGAACACCCGCCGCTCGACCTTCGTTCCGCTGCCGGACGCGAAAGTTGCGCCGCCGGGCGCACGCCGATAAGGCACTCGAGCATCACCAATATAGCTTATAACGAGGCCGTAACAATGACCGCCATTCTCGATGTGCACGCCCGCCAGATTCTCGACAGCCGTGGCAATCCCACCGTCGAGGTCGAAGTGATGCTGGAAGATGGCAGCATGGGCCGCGCTGCGGTCCCCTCGGGCGCCTCGACGGGCGCGCATGAGGCGGTCGAGAGAAGAGATGGGGACAAGGCCGTCTATCTCGGCAAAGGCGTTACCCAGGCGGTTGAGGCGGTGACCGGCGAAATCTTCGAAGCCATCGTCGGCCTCGAAGCCGAAGAGCAGGCGGAAATCGACGCGGCGCTCATCGAACTCGATGGCACGGAAAACAAGTCCCGGCTCGGCGCCAATGCCATCCTCGGTGTCAGCCTCGCGGTCGCCAAGGCGGCGGCGGACGCGCGGGCCCTGCCGCTCTACCGCTATGTCGGCGGCGTCGCGGCGCAGGTGCTTCCGGTGCCGATGATGAACATCATCAATGGCGGCGAACATGCCGACAATCCCATCGATTTCCAGGAATTCATGGTGATGCCGGTGGGTGCGGAAAGCCTGACCGAAGCCGTCCGCTGCGGCGCCGAAATCTTCCACACGCTGAAGAAGCGCCTGCACGATGCCGGCCATTCGACCGCGGTGGGTGATGAAGGCGGCTTCGCGCCGAACCTTGCCAACACCACGGACGCGCTCGACTTCATCATGGCCTCGGTGGAGGCGGCCGGATACAAGCCCGGCGACGATGTCATGCTCGCCCTCGATTGCGCCGCGACCGAATTCTACAAGGACGGCGCCTATCGCATGGCGGGCGAGGGGAAGACCTTGTCTTCCGCCGAAATGGCCGATTATCTCGCGGACCTCGCCGCCCGTTACCCGATCCTGTCGATCGAGGACGGCATGTCCGAGGACGATTTCGAAGGCTGGAAGATCCTGACCGACAAGATCGGTGGCAAGGTGCAGCTCGTCGGCGACGACCTTTTCGTCACCAATCCGAAGCGGCTTGCCATGGGCATCGAAAAGGGCCTCGCCAATTCGCTGCTCGTCAAGGTCAACCAGATCGGCACGCTTTCCGAAACGCTGGAGGCCGTCACCATGGCCCAGCGCAACCGTTACACCGCCGTCATGTCGCACCGCTCGGGCGAGACGGAGGACACGACCATCGCCGACCTCGCCGTTGCCACCAATTGCGGCCAGATCAAGACCGGCTCGCTCGCCCGTTCCGACCGGCTCGCCAAATACAACCAGCTGATCCGCATTGAAGAGGAGCTTGGCAGCCAGGCGATCTATGCGGGCCGTTCGATCTGCCGCAGCGCCGGCTGATCGGTTTCTCCTCGATCAGGAGCTGACGGTCCGATTTGTCCAGATCGCAAGCGACATCGCCGCAAATCCGCATAGCGCAAAGCCGGTGAGCAGAGGCACGGTCGTACCGTCGAAATGCTGACCGACGAATAACCCGATCAGCGCGCCGCCGACGGTAGTGATGAGGCCTTGCACGGATGACGCCGTTCCGGCGACGTGCCCGAGCGGCTGCATGGCAATGGCGCCGAGATTGGCGGAGATGAGGCCGAAGCAGGCCATGGTCAGCGCCTGTAGAATGACGAAGGTCTGGAGATTTTCGCCCACGAAGTAACTCACGGCGAGGTGCGCTGCTGCGATCCCAGAAAACATGCCGAGACCGGCGAGCATGATCCGCCGTGCGCCCAGCCGTTCGACAAAACGGGAATTGAGGTAAGAGGTTAGCGCCATCGGGCCAGCGATGCTCGCAAAGACCACAGCCATGAGCTCCGGCCGGTGAAATACGTCGAATACGATTTGCTGGATCGAATTGATGAAGGAGAAGAGGCCTCCCATCACAAGGGTGAGGGCCACCGTATTTCCGATCGATAGGCGATGCGTCAGAGTTTCGTGCATCGCTTCCTTGACTGCGATGAGCGACAGCGGACGCCGCTTCTCGGGCGGCAAGGTTTCCGGCAAGCGCAACGCGGTCCAGCACAGAACCATAAGAGCATAGGCCGCGAGCAGGATGAAGATCGCCCGCCATCCGGCGAGGGCGAGAATGGCCTGCCCGAAGGCGGGCGCCAGCACCGGCACCAGCATGAAGACAATGAAAGTGATCGACATGACGCGGGCCATGGTGTGACCGTGAAACCGGTCCCTTACGACGGAGACGACGAGTACCCGTGTGGCTGCAGCGGAAAGTCCCTGGCACAGCCGCGCTGCCAGCAGCAGTTCGAAACTTGCCGCCAAGGCCGCGAGAAGAGCGAAAATGGCATAGCAAAGCAAGCTTGCGACCAGTATCCGTTTGCGGCCGAACCGGTCGGATAGGGGGCCGTAAAAGAGCTGGGCCGCGCCAAATCCCAGTAAATAGGCGGTTATGACAAGTTGCCGCCGGTTCTCTTCTGCCACATCCAGAGCTGCCCCGATGGCGGGTAGGGCAGGCAGCATTGAATCGATCGCTATGGCGTTGGCGGCCATCAATGCCGCCATCATGGCGATGAATTCGGCGAGGCTTGGGCCCGACCAGGCCCGCTGGCCGGCGCCGTGAAGCTCCTTCATAAACGTCCTTCAATCATGCGCGGGCGAATGCCGCGATAGGTGGGGTTGCGCCAGCCATTCCCCCCGGCGCGTGGACCCGATAGGATAAGGGAAGGAGGTTGTCCAAAGATGATCGTCGTCCACCATCTTGAAAATTCCCGCTCGCAGCGCGTGCTCTGGCTGCTGGAAGAACTGGAAATGCCCTATCGCGTCCGCCGCTACAGCCGTGATCCGAAGACCATGCTGGCTCCGCCCGAGCTCAAGAAGATACATCCCCTCGGCAAGGCACCGGTG
>DATDNN010000031.1:0-4072 GCA_036518255.1 Allosphingosinicella sp.
GGCTTCGCCGGTACCCAGGCGACACCGAAAACGCCAGCATCTTCGCCACTGTCCGCGGGTCGATCCCATAACGCCGCGCCGCTTCCCGCCGGCTCACACCCTCAATCTGAACCGCGTAACAAACCTGAGCATAGAGCTCCACGTCCTTCATCCCCCAGCCTCTGCCATTTGCCGACAAAGGCCAAAGAACGAACCCGCTCTCGCGGGAGGGCGCGCATCATCGGCCGGGCACTATTGGCGAGAGGTGAGCGGTAGGGCGTGACGATCGGGGCACCTGCTCCCGAGCATCGAAGGTCCAGCAACCTTCGGCTCGAGAGAGGACCCCGATGCTTTCCAATCTACCCGACCGCCGCGTCAGCGCGCTGCGGGCGCGCATGATCGAGGATATGATCGTGCGCGGCTTCACCGAGAAGACGCGCAACGATTACATCCGCAACGTGCGGGCGTTCGCAGCCTTTATCGGCCGCTCGCCCGACACCGCGACGGGGGAGGATCTACGCCGCTTCCAGCTGCATCAGAGGCAGAGCGGGATGCAGCCGCCGGGCATCAACAGCGCTGTCTCGGCTCTGCGTTTCTTCTTCACGGTGACGCTCGACCGGCCGGATCTGGCCCGCCGGCTCACCGTCGTGCGCCAGCCGCGTCGGCTGCCATCGGTGCTGAGCGCCGACGAGATCGTGCTGCTGCTGCAGGCGGCGCCGGGGCCCAAGTACAAGGCGGCACTCGCCACTGCATACGGCGCCGGGCTGCGCGTTTCCGAAGTCGTCGCGCTCAAGGTCGGCGATGTCGATTCCGAGCGCATGCTGCTGCGGGTCGAGCGCGGCAAGGGGCGCAAGGATCGCTACGCCATGCTGTCGCCGCAGCTGCTCGAAGTGCTGCGCGCCTGGTGGCGGGAGGGGCGGTATCGCGGGGCGCTGCTGCCGGGAGGCTGGCTGTTTCCCGGTCGCAACCCGATCGAGCCGCTGTCGACCCGCCAGCTCAATCGCGCCGTCCATGCTGCCGCCGAAGCCGCCGGGATCAAAAAGCGGGTGTCGCCGCATACGCTGCGGCACAGCTTTGCCACCCATTTGCTCGAACAGGACACCGACATCCGGGTCATCCAGGTCTTGCTCGGGCACGCCAAGCTCGACACCACCGCCCTTTACACGCGCGTCGCCAACACCACGATCCGCAGCGTGACCAGCCCGCTCGACCGGCTCGCGCCGCTGGCCGAGGAGAGAGCGAGACCTGGAGGCTAGCCGGCGGCGGTGCGCCGCCCGGGGCTGGAGGTCGCAGACATCTTCCATCGCCATGGCGCCGCTTGGCGCAAGGCCAATGCCGGGCACGTCAGCCTTGATCAGCTCAAGGTGATGTCGGCGATCGAGCAATGCCGCTCGGCCGCGCTTGGCGGCCATGTCGAGCATTGTGAGGACTGCGGATACAGCCGGATTGCATACAACTCCTGTCGCAACCGCCATTGCCCAAAGTGTCAGGGCGCGGCGGCACGGGACTGGCTTGCCGCCCGCGAAGCCGATCTGCTGCCGGTCGGCTATTTCCACCTGGTCTTCACGCTACCGGCCGAGATCAGCGGGATCGCTTACCAGAACAAGGCAGTGGTCTACGACCTGCTGTTCCGCGCGGCGGCTGAGACGCTGCTCACCATCGCCGCCGATCCCAGGCATCTGGGTGCCCGCATCGGTGCCACCGCCGTACTCCATACCTGGGGCTCGGCAATGACCCACCACCCCCATGTTCATATGATCGTGCCGGGCGGCGGGATCTCGCTCGACGGCACGCGCTGGATTTCGTGCAGATCCGGCTTCCTGTTGCCGGTGCGAGTGCTCTCCCGCCTGTTCCGGCGGCTCTTCCTGGCCGGGATCGCCGAGGCCCACGCGGCGGGCCGGCTGATGTTCTTCGGCGAGATCGAAGGCCTGCGCCGTCGCCGAACCTTCGATGCCCACCTTGCGCCACTGCGGCGGAAGAACTGGTTCGTCTACGCCAAGCCACCCTTCGCCGGGCCGGAGGCGGTGCTCGCCTATCTCGCCCGCTACACCCACCGCGTCGCCATCGCGAACAGTCGCCTCATCGCTCTCGACGCGCGCAGCGTCACCTTCTGCTACAAGGATTACCGCCGCGATGGGCAGGCGCGCTATCGCACGATGGCACTCACACCCGACGAGTTCATCCGGCGCTTCCTGCTCCACGTCCTGCCCAAGGGATTTCACCGCATCCGACACTACGGGCTGCTCGCCAGCGCCGGCTGCAAGGCCAACATCGCGCGCGCCAGGGAGCTGATCGCCATGCCGCTGCCGTCAGATCCGCCGGCCGGGGACAACAACACCGATCAGGCCGCCGGCGCCGCGACAGACCATCGCCCGCCCTGCCCGTGTTGCGGCGGCCGCATGATCATCGTCGAGTTCTTCGAGCGCGGCGCGGCACCGCGCGGTCCGCCGTCGCCACAAGCCGGGGCCGGGACCGCAGCACCATGACCACCGGGACCGCTTCATCGCGTCGGCCACCTGCCGGAGGACGCCGCTTCCGGCGCCGCAGCCCCGTTGCCGCATGGCCCCTGAGCATTCGCACCATGCCGCCCGTCATGCCGAAATCACCCCGCCGAAACCGGCAGTGCCTTCATTCCTACCGCTGTAGTGGGTCAGCCATCCTCTGCTCCACCGAACAGCGCATCGCTCGCGCAAGCAGCCTGGCCATTAAATCGCCATAGGCAGCACCCTACGACCCCCCGCGGGTTCCTTCCCTGGAGGCTTTCGGACGCCGGCCCTCAATGCCAGCTGATCAATCGCGAATGGGCCGGCATCCGAAACCCTTCACAATTTCAGAGGCGGTGAGCGCTGTCGGATAGCGCGCGCGGGCTGCTTCGGACCCCTAAGTAGACCGTGTGGGAACGGGCGATGAATGGGGTTGTCGCTCGTGGTTGAGACGGGCGACAGCATCAGAGATAGCGCGGGCGAGAGCGTCGGCATCGGCGAAGGTGTGATTGGCGAGTTGATGCTGCTTGAGGTCGCGCCAGCATCGTTCGATGTCGTTCAGCTCAGGGGTGTATTTCGGCAGCCATTCGAGGGTCAGCCAGGTGCGCGCGGCGAGCGCCTTTGTGGTCAGCTTGCTGGTGTGGATCGGCCCATTATCGAGAACCGCGATTAGCGGCCGGGCGCGTTCGGTGGTGCCGTAGGCAGCGCCGAGTTGGTCGAGCAGGGCAACAAAGTCGGTTGAACGCTTGGTGGCGCTGGTGTGCACGAGCAGGCGCCGGCGTAGCGGATCGAAGGCCCCGAGCATCGCCCGTTTTTCGCCTGGCCGGGTGCTTCGATGCGCAGATCGGTGCCGCGCCGCGCCCAGCAGCGGGCCAGATAGGGATGCGTGAGCGCCTCGGATTCGTCGAGGAACACCAGATCAATTGCCCCCGCTCTGGCCTGGGTTTTCAGATCGTCAAGGCGCTCACGGCTGGCCTCGACTGCGACTGCGTCCTGGCGCCCTTTGAGGGTGTGGCGCGGCCGCCGCCAAGCAAACCCCTTTGGCGCAATTGGTGCGACAGCCACCGTGGCGAAATCGCTGGCCCGCCACGCCGGGCAATTTCGGCGCACAGGCGCGGCAGCGTCCAGCCGCCATCGTGGCGCGTATCTTCGTTCAAGATCGTCGCGGCGATCGCCCCGGCATGCCGCCCGACTACGGATTGCCCTCCCAGCCTCGGGCGCCGCCGCAGCCCCGCCACCCCGCTATATGCGAAGTAACCCCGCCAGTTGCGCACCGTGCTGACATGCACGCCGAGAACCACGGCGATCTCCTCGGCCTTGCGCCCCTCCAGCGTCAGCAGGATCGCCCGCGCCCGATCCGCCTCGCCGCGGTGCTCCGATTTCGACAGAGCACGCAATACCGCCTGTTCCGCGGCATCAGCCGTCAGCTTCGATTTTCCTGGCATGCTTGGCCTCCACAGCCCTCATCCCAGGCAAACAATCCATTCCATCGCCCATTCGCAGGCGGCCTGCTTAGTATGGAGCATGGGCGTTGCCGGACAAGAGCGAGCAAGGCGAGGAGGGTCAGCGCAAGCACGATTCCGACGGCAATGCGTGCCGCGTCTGTAAAT
>DATDNN010000032.1:0-2281 GCA_036518255.1 Allosphingosinicella sp.
GGCGAGCGCGGCATACATGGCGACCGTGATCGCATTCTTCTTGTCCGGCCGGTTGAGGTGGAGCGTGAGGACGGGGCCGCTTGCTGCGACTTCGACATGATTGGACATAATCCGCGGCTCCTCTCCAACGCCTCTGGCAGATGGGGTGCCGGAACCGGGCGGAGCCGTCAATCCGCTGTCGACGCGGGCGCGCCCCGGGCTTAGGTGGGCGCATGACCGGAAACTGGACCAGTATCGCGCAGGCCGCGCGCGCCGTTCTGGAAACGGCCGATCCGCGCGACAAGGTGAAGACGGCCCGCGCCGCCGCCCGCGCCTGGCGGCAGGGGCGGCTCGCGCATCGTTTCGACATCGCCATGCCGGATCGCCCGGCGCGGCCCGACCGGCCCGAATTGCTGCCGCCCGCCCAGATGCCGAAGCGGGGCAAGGGCGGATCGGAGCGAGGGCGGATCGCCATGCTCCACGCCCTTGCCCATATCGAATTCGGCGCGATCGATCTTGCCTTCGACATGGCGGGGCGGTTCGGCGGGGCGTTTCCGCGCGCCTTCGTGGATGACTGGATCGGCGTGGGGGCGGATGAGGCGATGCATTTCGCCCTGCTCGACCGGCGGCTGAAAGCGCTTGATTCTTCCTATGGCGCGCTGCCCGCCCATGACGGTTTGTGGGAAGCCGCGGAAAAGACGGCGCATGATGTTCTGGCGCGGCTTGCGGTGGTGCCGATGGTGCTGGAAGCGCGCGGGCTCGACGTGACGCCGGCAACGATCGACCGTTTCTGCGCGTCCGGGGACGAACGGTCGGCGGCGATCATCCATCGCATCTACACGGACGAAATCCGGCACGTCGCGGCGGGAACGCGCTGGTTCAAACAGGCGTGCGAATCCCGCGATTTCGAGCCGGTAGGCCGCTGGAAATGGTTAATAGAAACCTACTTCCGGGGCATGCTGAAACCGCCGTTCAACGACTCAGCGCGCGGTCAAGCCGGTTTATCCCGCGATTTTTACGCAGGGGTTGCGGCTCAAGAATAAGCCCGACACTGTCCGCTCCACGTCACGGGGTGGGCAGATTCCTTGACGGACTAATAGGCACGAACGCCTTTGTAGTGGGTCGCCAAAAGGTGGCCTGTGCGTACCAATGGGGACCGCCGGGGAACTTATGACGATTATCGCTAAAACGACCACACTGGCCGGAAGGTTTCCTATGATCTTCAAACGGCGTGATTTTTTCTATCATGACGGCGGATCTCTCCGCCGGCTCAGCCTGAGTACGGAAATGCAGGCCGCGGGTGCTGTGCTGCTGTTCCTCCTCGTCATATGGTCCGTTTTCGCCGCCGCAAAGATTGCCACCGTCCAGCCCCAGGATCAGGCCTCCGAAATGGAGCGCAAGGTGCAGGCTGAAATGGTCCGCAAGGTGGAAGCCATGCAAGCCGATGTGCGCGCGCTGAAGCAGCATGCCGCCGCTCGCTATGGCGCCACCGCGCGCGAAGTTTCTAAACTGGGTCTGAAGCCGGAGCGTTTCACCGGCGTCGGCGGCCCGTTCGAGGCCGTGGAGCCGCTGAAGACCGCCGATCCCAATTTCAAATCGCTGTTCACCAGCTGGAAGAAGCTCGATCAACTGGAGCAGGGCACGATCGCCATTCCGTCGGCCATGCCGGTGAAGGGCACCGCCCTCACTTCGAAATATGGCGTCCGTTCCGATCCCTTCCAAGGCAGGGCTGCGATGCACGCTGGCGTCGACCTCGCCGGCCCGCTCGGCACCCCGATCTACGCCACCGCCGATGGCGTGGTGGAGCGTTCCAACTGGGTCAATGGCTACGGCAATCTCGTCGAGTTGAACCACGGCCGCGGTATCCAGACCCGTTACGGCCATCTTTCCAAGGCGCTGGTGACCGCCGGCCAGAAGGTGAAGCGCGGCGACCTCATCGCGCTCATGGGTTCGACCGGCCGTTCGACCGGCAGCCATCTCCATTATGAAGTGCGCGTGGACGGCCGGGCCGTGAACCCGATCCCCTTCATGCAATCGAACGAATATCTCGCCGCCGTCCAGCGCCGCGCGGCACTGGCCCTCGGCGGTCCGGGGAATTAAGCCTCGTCAATGTGCTCCTGCGAAAGCAGGAGCCGACCTACGCAAACTGGGCTCCTGCTTTCGCAGGAGCACTATTTGCTAGCCGCTGCTTAGCCGGTTACTTGCCGCGCTTTTTTCGATGCGTTTCGAGGTCGAGGACGCTGTTTTCGCCTTCGGGCAGGAGGCCGAGGCGACGGGCGACGTCCTGATAGGCTTCCGCTTC
>DATDNN010000033.1:0-3407 GCA_036518255.1 Allosphingosinicella sp.
TGGTGGGGCAGACCAGCGCCACCTGATATCCGGCCATGGCCGCAATGAAGGCGGCGCGCAGGGCCACCTCGGTCTTGCCGAAGCCGACGTCGCCGCAAACGAGCCGGTCCATCGGCTTGCCCGCGCCGAGATCCTCGATCACGTCCGCGATGGCGCGATCCTGATCGTCCGTTTCCTCATAAGGGAAGCGATCGACGAACGCCGCATAGCCAGTGTCGGGCTCTGCCACTACGCCGGGACGAAGGGCGCGCGCGGCGGCGGTCTTGATAAGCTCGTTCGCGATCTCGCGAATCCGCTCCTTCATCCGTGCCTTGCGCCGCTGCCAGGCCTCGCCGCCGAGCTTGTCGAGGCTTACCCCTTCCTCGCCGCTGCCGTAGCGGGAGAGGACGTCGATATTCTCGACCGGCACATACAGCTTGTCGCCGCCCGCATATTCCAGCGCCACGCAATCGTGGGGCGAGACGCCGACGGGGATCTGCGTCAGGCCTTCATAGCGGCCGATGCCGTGATCGGCGTGAACGACGAGATCGCCGGGGCTGAGCGTCGCGAGTTCGCTGAGGAAGGCGTCGGCGCTCTTCTTCCGCTTACGCCGCCGGACGAGGCGATCGCCGAGCATGTCCTGCTCGGTAAGAAGCGCGACGTCCTTCGTGGTGAAACCATGGTCGAGCTGCACCACCGTGAGCGCGACGGCCCCAGATCCTCCCCGGGACGGGGAGGGGGACCGCCCGGAGGGCGGTGGAGGGGTTGCCCCGACCTCGTCACCAGCCCCTCCACCATGCTTCGCATGGTCCCCCTCCCCGTTCCGGGGAGGAGCCGAGGCGCCCAACGCTTCCTGCCACGTATCGGCGAGTACAAGCTTCGTTAGCCCATGATCCTCGAGCAGGCCCTTCAAACGCTCCCGCGCGCCGCCCGTATAGCTTGCCAGCACGACCTTGTGGCCGGATCGGCGCAAAGCGGTGACGTGCTCCACCACCGCCTCATAAACATTGGCATTCTGCGCCCGCTCCGGCGCGAAATCGCGCGGGCCGTCCACCTCGAAATCGAGGACGCTCGCGCTTTCCGGTTCGCTGAAGGGTGTCGCGAGGTGGAGCGGGCGCGCCTCGATCAGCCCCGCCCATTCGTCGCGGGTAAGATACAGCGCCTTCGGCTCCAGCGGCCGGTAACTGCCGGGATCGTTCGACTGCGCGCGCTTGCGGTTTTCGTAATAATCTTCGACCGCCTCGAACCGCGCGTCGGCCGCACCGGCATCGCCCGCGTCGCGCACGACGATATCGTCATCGGAAAGATGGTCGAACAGGGAGGAAAGCCGCTCCTCGAACAGGGGCAGCCAGTGGTCGAGCCCGGCGAGCCGCCGCCCGTCCGATACGGCCTGATAGAGTGGATCGCCCGTCGCCGTCGCGCCAAACAGTTCGCGATAGCGCGTCCGGAAACGCTTGATGCTTTCTTCATCCAGCAGCGCTTCGGAGGCGGGGAGGAGGGTGAAGCCCTCGACGGTGCCGGTCGTGCGCTGCGACCCGGGGTCGAACCGGCGCACCGTCTCAATCTCGTCGCCGAAGAAATCGAGCCGCAAAGCTTCTTCCTCGCCCGACGGGAAGAGATCGACGAGGCCGCCGCGCACCGCATATTCCCCTGCGTCCTGAACGGTTTCCACCCGGACATAACCATTGGCATTGAGGAGAGCGGCGAGCTTGTCCCGATCGATCCGTTCGCCCGGCGCGAGCCGCGCGACAAGCTGGCGGATGCGGAAAGGCGTCAGCGTCCGCTGCGTGGCGGCATTGACGGTGGTGACAAGAAGCTGCGGTTTGCCGCTCTTGCGCTGCAAGGCATGGAGCGTGGCGAGCCGCTCCGACGAAGCGCGCAGGGACGGGGAGGAGCGATCGTAGGGCAGGCAGTCCCAGGCCGGGAAGGACAAGGTCTCCAGTTCAGGCGCGAAATAATGGGCGGCATCGACAATGGCCCGCATCGCGGCTTCATCCGGCGCGATTAACACCGCGCGGCCCTTGGCAGCGCGCGCAAGGTCTGCGGCAAGCCAGGGCAGGAAGCCCGATGGCGCACCGGCCAGCGTAATCGGCTTCCTGGCGGAAAGGATTTTCTGAAGATCGCTCATTCAAAACCCCTCACGCCGACAAGCCCTCCCCCTTGATGGGGGAGGGTTGGGTGGGGGTGATCTATGACGTGAGGCGCGGTCTTTCCGGAAACATCACCCCACCCCAACCCCTCCCCATCGAGGGGAGGGGCTATTCTTGTCGTGATCGCCATCACCGCAAATGCCGGATATAGTCGAGGGTCTGGAACTTCTGCATCATCGGGCCCTCGTAACGCGCGGGCGGCCTCTGGGTGCCGATAGCCCAGGCCATGATCTCGACATCCTCTTCGGTGAGGAGCATCTCGAACCAGTCGAGCTCTACGTCACTCCACCCTTCATGATGCGCGTCGAAATAGCCGCCGATCAGCAGATCGGCTTCCTTCGTGCCCCGATGCCAGGCGCGAAAGCGCAGGCGTTTCAGGCGATCGTCGCGGGTCATCATGGCTCCAGAGTTTACGGCAAGGGAGGCACTGGTCTCGCACCGCCCCTTTGGTTAGGACACGCATCTAGTCATGCGGCCCGACATACTCAATCCGCTGTTCGCCGAAGTTGAGGCGCTGAAGGGCATCGGCCCGGGGCTGGCGCGCCCGTTGCAGCGGCTCGGCCTCGATAAGGTTGTCGACATTCTCTTCCACCTGCCGGTGAGCTGGATCGAGCGCAAGCGCGTCGCCGAACTCGACGAAGCCGATGCCGGCCGCATCGTCGCCGTCGAATTGACGCCCGTCGATTACCGCCAGTCCGGCGGGCGCGGGCCGTTCCGCGTTCACGCGACGGACAAGGGGGGCAATTACGTCACGCTCACCTATTTCAACAATCCCGGCTGGGCGAAGAAGCAATTGCCGCTGGGGGTGCCGAAGCTCGTTTCCGGCAAGCTCGACCGCTACGGCCAGGAGCTTCAGATCGTCCATCCCGATCACGTCCTGCCGCCGGGCGAGGCCGGAAGCCTGCCTCTGCGCGAGCCGGTCTATCCGCTCTCCGAAGGGCTGACCAACAACCGCATGGGGCAGCTCGTCGCCCAGGCGCTGGAACGCCTGCCGGACCTTGGCGAGTGGATCGAGCCGAGCCTTCTCGAACGGAAGGGCTGGCCGGACTGGCGGAGGGCCCTCCATCTCGCCCATCGCGATCCGGACGCCGACGCTGCCCACCAGCGGCTCGCCTATGACGAAATCTTCGCCAATCAGCTTGCGCTGAGCCTCGTCCGCGCCTCCTCCCGCCGCCGCAAGGGCGTGCCGCTGAAAGGCGACGGGCGGCTTCGCGCCATGCTCGCCCTCCCTTATGCGCCTACCGGCGCCCAGCGGCGGGCGATGGGCGAGATCGAAGG
>DATDNN010000034.1:0-3338 GCA_036518255.1 Allosphingosinicella sp.
CCGCTACGCGGCTCTTCCCTCTCCCCTGAAGGGGAGAGGGAATCGATCAAAGAGTCCGTGCCCGTTCCTCGACTTCGAAGACTTCGAGCGTGTCGCCCGGCTTGATGTCGTTCGTGTCGGCGAGGACCACGCCGCATTCGAGACCGGCCGTGACCTGGGCCACGTCGTCCTTGAAGCGGCGGAGCGAGGCGATGGTCGTCTTCGACACGATGACATCCTCGCGCGTGAGACGCGCATTGAGCCCCTTGCGGATGATGCCTTCGAGGACGAGCAGACCGGCGGCCTTGTCCCTCTTGCCCGCCGGAAAGACCTCGCGGACTTCGGCGCGGCCGACCACCGTTTCGATGATTTCCGGCCCGAGCTCGCCCGCCATCGCGTCCTTCACCCAGTCGGTGAGGTGATAGATGACGTCGTAATAGCGGAACTCGACCTTGTTCTTCTCGCCGATCTCGCGCGCCTTGGCGTTCGGACGGACGTTGAAGCCGATGATCGGTGCACCCGATGCGCTCGCCAGGGTGACGTCGCTTTCCGTGATGCCGCCGACGCCCGAATGAAGGATCCGCACCCGGATCTCGTCGGTCGAGATCTTATTGAGTGCATTGACGATCGCTTCGACCGATCCCTGCACATCGGCCTTGACGACCAGCGGGAATTCCTTGGTTGTCGAGGCCTTGTTGGCGAACATGTTCTCAAGGCTCACCGGCGCGGCGGTGGTGCGCTTCCTGTCCATCACGCCCTGGCGATAGGCCGCGACCTCGCGGGCGCGCGCCTCATTCTCGACGACGGTCAGCGTGTCGCCCGCCGACGGAACGCCGCCAAGGCCGAGCACTTCGACCGGAACCGACGGCCCGGCTTCCTTCACCTGACGGCCATGATCGTCGATCATCGCGCGCACCTTGCCGCTCACCGCGCCGACGACGATCACGTCGCCGACCTTCAGCGTGCCGCGCTGGACGAGCACGGTCGCGAGCGGACCCCGGCCCTTGTCGAGCTTGGCTTCCACCACGGCGCCTTCGGCGGAGCGGTCGGGATTGGCTTTCAGCTCAAGAATTTCGGCCTGCAGCGCAATCGCATCGAGAAGACCGTCGAGATTGGTCTTCTTGAGCGCCGAAACCTCGACGTCCTGGACGTCGCCGCCCAGTTCTTCGACCACGATTTCATGCTGCAGCAATTCCTCGCGGACGCGTTGCGGACGGGCGCCTTCCTTGTCGATCTTGTTGATCGCGACGATCATCGGCACGCCGGCCGCCTTGGTGTGGTTGATAGCTTCCACCGTCTGCGGCTTCAGGCCATCGTCGGCGGCCACGACCAGCACCACGATATCCGTCACGTTGGCGCCGCGGGCGCGCATTTCGCTGAACGCCTCGTGACCGGGCGTGTCGAGAAAGGTGATCTTCGACTTGTCGGGCAGGCTCACCTGATAGGCGCCGATGTGCTGCGTGATGCCGCCGGCTTCGCCGGACTGCACGTTGGCGCCGCGGATGGCGTCGAGCAGCGACGTCTTGCCGTGATCGACGTGACCCATGATCGTGACGACGGGGGGGCGCGGCTGCAGCGTTTCGGGCGCATCGACATCGGCTTCGGTCTGGATGTCGACGTCGCTTTCGCTGACGCGCTTGATGTTATGGCCGAATTCGGTGACCAGCAGCTCGGCCGTATCCTGGTCGATCGTCTGGTTGACGGTGACGACCATGCCCATCTTGAAGAGCGACTTCACGAGGTCGGCGCCCTTCTCGGCCATGCGGTTGGCGAGTTCGCCGACGGTGATGGTTTCCGGGACGACCACATCGCGCACCTGCTTGGCCTGGGGGCCCGCCTGCTGATGATGGCGCTTTTCCTTTTCCCGGGCGCGCTTCAGCGCGGCGAGCGAGCGCGCACGCGCGCCGCCGTCGCCGTCCGTAAGGGCGCGGGTAACGGTGAGCTTGCCCGACTGGCGGCGATCGTCGCCGCGGGCGCCGCGCGCCGGGCGCGCGGGCGGTTCGGGCCGCTTGACCGGCGTGAAGCGCTGGGGCTTGGGATGGGCCGGACGGCGATCCTCTTCCTCCACCTCTTGCGCGGCAGGCGCCTCGACGGCACGCGCGGCTTCTTCCGCCTCGCGCTTCTTCGCCTCTTCGGCTTCCTTCTCGGCCTGACGGCGGGCCTCTTCCTCGGCCTTGCGGTTTTCCTCGGCGCGGCGCTTTTCTTCCTCGCTCTGTTGGGCAGCCTGGCGATCCTCGCGGCGGCGCGCTTCCTCGAGCGCCTGCATGCGCGCTTCCTCGGCCTCGCGGAGCAGCCGCTCCTGAAGCTCGCGGCGCGCTGCGGCGTCGTTTACCGGACGGGCGGCAGGCTTGGGCGCAGGTGCGGGCGGAGCCGGCGGCGCCTTGGCGGCAGGCGCGGGAGCCTTTTCTTCGACCTTGGGCGCTTCGGCCTCGCCGGGCTTGCCCAGGATGCGGCGCTTCTTCACCTCGACCACGACGGTGTTGGACCGGCCATGGCTGAAGCTCTGCTTCACCTGCCCCGTCTCGACCGTGCGTTTCAGGCCCAGGGGGGCGCGGGTTCCCAGCTTCGGCTTGTCGTTCGTATCGCTCATACTATCCTTCGTTCACATCCACAGCCGACGCTTGCGGCACAATAGCCGCCCCGGCGCTTAGCCCATCATTCGTTCCGATAAAAGCGCGCCAGCGGCTGAAAGCCTGACGCACGCGCGCCGCCGCGGCGCTGTCGATCAAGGCGACATGTACCACATTCTGGCGGCCCAATGCCATTGACAATATGGGGCGCGGCTCGGGAAAAACCAGCCCCTCGGCCTCGCCATCGCCCATGCGCCAGGCCTGGTCGAGCTTGCGCCGCCCATCCTCGCCCGCATCCGACGCGTGGAGAAGGAGATGCACCTCGCCCCGCCGCGCGGCGACTTCAATCTTCTCCGATCCGGTCAGGAGATTGCCCGCCCGCGCCTCAAGGCCCAGCCGGTCAAGCACGGCCTTCTTCAAGGCGTCCTCGATCCGCGCGCCAAGATCGTCGGGCACGGTGACCGCATTGGTCTTGAACGCCCGGCAGAGCGCGCCCTTCAGCTTGCCCTTGGCCTGTGCTGCCTCCAGCGTGGCGCGATCCACCCCGATCCAGGCGCCGCGACCGGGCGACCGGGCGCGCACGTCCGGCGCGACTTGGCCATCGGGGCCGAGCGCGAGACGGATCAGCTCATCCCGCCCGGCATGCTCGCCGGTGAGGATGCACTTGCGTTCGGGATCAGAGCTCCTCCCTTTCAAGGGAGGGGTTGGGGTGGGTGAGTCTGAAACTGATACATCGGAGCAGGACGAAACACCCTGCCCGGCATCGAGCCGGTCAGGCTGTTCACCCAC
>DATDNN010000035.1:0-5330 GCA_036518255.1 Allosphingosinicella sp.
GTCCACCGCTTGCTCCACCCGGTCGTCTGCGTCGACCGCGACGCCAACGGCAACCTGCGCGCCGTCGAGCCCTTCTGCGAGGACAAGGCGCGGCGGGAATCGATCATGTATCTCGAAATCGACCGCACCGACGCGCGCGGCCGTCGCGAACTCGTCGCCGACATCGAACGCGTGCTGGAGGATGTGCGGGCGGCCGTAAGCGACTGGGAAAAATTGCAGGCGCGGATGCGCGCCGATGCCGATGCGCTGGCGGACGAAGAGGGCGCCGCCCTTCTCAACTGGTTCGCCGACGGGGCGATGACGCTCCTTGCCTATCAGGTCGAACGCTGCGGCGGCGAGCCCAGCGACCGCCTCGGCTTCGCGCGGGTGCCGGGCGCAGCCCTTTGGGACGCCGAAAGCTGTGCCGCGGCTGTCGCTTATTTCGAAAAGGGCGGCACCGCGCCGCTACTCGCCAAGGCCGACCGCATTTCGCCGGTGCATCGGCGCGTGCCGCTCGATCTCGTCATCCTACCGGTGCGCGAGGGCGGCAAGATCGCCGGCATCGCGGTCCATGCCGGCCTTTGGACCAGCCAGGCGCTTCGCATGCCGGCCGAAAACGTGCCAATGCTCCGCCGCCGCCTCGCGCAGCTGGAGGAAGAGTTTGGGTTCGATCCCAGGGGCCATGCCGGCAAGGCGCTGCGCCACGCCGTCGCCTCCCTGCCGCGCGACCTGCTGGTAAGCGTCCGGTTCGAGGCGGTGAAGGCTCTCATCGCCGCCGCCATGTCGCTGGCGGACCGCCCGCGCCCGACGGTGCTGCTCCTCCAGAGCATCCTCAAGGGCCATCTCTTCGCCTTCGTCTGGCTACCGCGCGAAGAGCTGTCCACCGCCCGGCGCCTCGCCATCGGCGCGATGATCGAGGAAGCGGCGCAAGGCACGATATCCAGCTGGTCGGTCGAACTCGGCGACGGCGACCTGGCCCTCATCCGCTACACG
Source organism: Allosphingosinicella sp. (assembly GCA_036518255.1). Taxonomy (GTDB): domain Bacteria; phylum Pseudomonadota; class Alphaproteobacteria; order Sphingomonadales; family Sphingomonadaceae; genus Allosphingosinicella. Next base: position 973 of record DATDNN010000035.1, read on the forward strand.
CTCGACGTGGCAATGGGCGCCGCGCTGCCGGACGTGAAGGCGCTCGATGTGCGTCTCAACACGATGGTGCGCGGTTGGGCGCCGAGCGTCGAGGAAGCGCTGGGCGAACTGGCCGGGATCAGCCGGGCCGCGCGTCTTTCCATCGGCTATATCCACGCTTTCCCCGAACCCTATCGCGCCCGCACGGGCGCCCATGATGCGGCGGAGGATATCCTCCGCCTCGCCGGGCTCGAGGGCGAAGCGGCGCGCGACGCGCGTCTCTACCGCAAGGATGGTGACGCCCCGCATCAGCTCCGTCTCAAGACCTACCGCGTCGGCGGCCTGGTGCCCTTGTCCGACGCCGTCCCGGCCTTCGAGAATTTCGGCTTCCGCGCTCTGGAGGAGCAGCCCGTCGCCCTCGACGAAGGCCGCGCCGGGCATATTCATGAGTTCTTGCTCGAAACCGCCGACGGCGCGGATGCCGCCCCGGTGCTGGAACGCGCCGCGTCGGTCGAGAAAGCGATCGCCGAAGTGCTCGAAAACCGGGCGGAAAATGATGTCTTCAACCAGCTGCTCGTCGCCGCCGCGCTGAAGCCCGCCCATGTCGTCCTGTTCCGCGCCTGGTTCCGCTATCTGCGCCAGACCGGCCTTTCCTATTCGATGGTGACCGTCGTCGAAGCGCTGAAGAAGGCGCCGGAGGTGACGCACGGCCTTATCGCCCTGTTCGAGGCGCTGCACGATCCGGAGCGGGACGATGGCCGCGATGCCGCGGCAGCGGAAGCGGAAGCCGCCGTCGCCGCCGGCCTCGCCAAGGTCGCCGCGATCGACGAGGACCGGATTCTGCGCATGTTCCGCAGCGTTATCGCCGCGACGTTGCGCACCAACGCCTTCGCGCCCGCGGGCCAGATCGCACTGGCCTTCAAGCTCAATTCCAGCCTGATCCCCGGCCTTCCGGCGCCCGTGCCGTGGCGCGAAATCTGGGTCTATTCGCCGCGCGTCGAGGGCATTCACCTGCGCGGCGGCCCGGTCGCGCGCGGGGGCCTGCGCTGGTCCGACCGGCGCGACGACTTCCGCACCGAAATCCTCGGCCTCATGAAGGCGCAGGTGGTGAAGAATGCCGTGATCGTGCCGACGGGCGCGAAAGGCGGCTTCTATCCCAAGCAATTGCCGCCGGTCGGCGATCGCGACGCCTGGCTCGCGGAGGGCACGGAATCCTACCGCATCTTCATCCGCTCGCTCCTGTCCGTCACCGACAATATCGTCGAGGGCGCGGTGGTGCATCCGGAAAAGGTCGCCATCCGCGACGGCGACGATCCCTATTTCGTGGTCGCTGCCGACAAGGGCACGGCCACCTTCTCCGACGTCGCCAACGCCATCGCCACGGCGCAGAATTTCTGGCTGGGCGACGCCTTCGCCTCCGGGGGCAGCCAGGGTTACGACCACAAGGCGATGGGCATCACCGCCAAGGGCGCTTGGGTCTCGGTCCAGCGGCACTTCGCCGAAATGGGCGTCGATGTGCAGAGCGAGTCCATCCGTGTGGCCGGTTGCGGCGACATGTCGGGCGACGTGTTCGGCAACGGCATGCTGCTGTCGAAGGCGCTGAAACTGGTCGCCGCCTTCGATCACCGCCACATCTTCCTCGATCCCGATCCCGATCCGGCGCGGAGCTGGGAGGAACGCAGCCGCATGTTCCAGCTGCCGCGGTCGAGCTGGGACGATTATGACAAGTCGCTCATCTCGAAGGGCGGCGGCGTGTTCCCGCGCACCCAGAAATCGATCCCGCTGACGCCCGAGGTTAAGTCGGCGCTCGGCATCAATGCCGACGAGATGACCCCGGTCGAGCTCATCAGCGCCATTCTGAAAAGCCCGGTCGACCTCATCTGGTTCGGCGGCATCGGCACCTATGTGAAGGCGTCGAGCCAGAACAATGCCGAAGTCGGCGACCCCGGCAACGACGCGCTCCGCGTCAATGCCCGCGATATTCGCGCTAAGGCGATCGGCGAAGGCGCCAACCTTGGCGTGACGCAGGCCGCGCGCATCGAGTTCGCGGCAAAGGGCGGGCGCATCAACACCGACTTCATCGACAATTCGGCGGGCGTCGATTGTTCGGACAATGAAGTGAATATCAAGATCCCGCTCAACCGGGAGATGACGGAAGGGCGGCTCGCCTTCGAGGATCGCAACGCACTCCTCGCGGCGATGACGGATTCCGTCTCGGCCATCGTGCTGGAGGATAACCGCCTCCAGACGCTCGCCCTTTCCGTCGCCGAACGCGGCGGGGCCGGGGCTCTGCCCGCGCTCGTCCGCGCGATCGAGATTCTGGAGGATAGCGGCCGCCTCAACCGCGCCGTCGAAGGGCTCGACAGCAACGAAAACCTGCTGCGCCGGGCGCAAGACAATCGCGGCCTCACCCGGCCCGAACTGGCGGTGCTGCTCTCCACCTCCAAAATGGCGCTGCAAAGCGCGATCGAGGCGGGCAATCTGCCCGACGATCCGACCCTCGAAGGCGATCTCCTCAACGCTTTCCCGCCGCTGATGCGCGAGAAGCAAAAGCCCGCCATTCTCCAGCATCGCCTCCGCCGCGAAATCATCGCGACCAAGGTGGCGAACCGCTTCGTCAACCGCATGGGCATCCTCGCGCCCTTCGCGCTGACCGAAGAGGAAGGCGCATCCTGGAGCCAGGCGGCGGCCGGCTTCGTCGCGGCCGAGCGGCTGTTCGACATGGGCACGCTCTGGGCCGCGCTCGACACCCTGGCGGTGCCGGAAGGCGTGCGCCTCGAGCTGTTCGACGTCGCGGCGCACGGCCTGCGCTTCCATGTCTCCGACATCCTGCGCTGCACGCCCGCCGATGCACGGCCGGGCGATATCGTGGCCGCGCTGGCCCCGGGCATGGCGAAGCTCAACGCGGCGGTGAGCGACCTGCTGCGCGAAGAGGCCCGAAAACAGTCCGGCGCGCTGCACGAGCGCCTGAGCCGGATCGGCGCGCCCGCCGACATCGTGGACCGCATCGTGCGCCTGTTCGAACTCAATGGCGGCATCGGCATCGCCGCGCTAGGCCAGCGGCTGAAGGTCGACGAGATTCAATTGACCGAAGCCTATACGAAGCTCGGCGAAGCGCTGGGCCTCGATTGGGCGCAGAGCGCGGCTAACCGTTTCCACGCCACCGATCAGTGGGAACGGCTGCTCACCGCCGGCCTCGCCCGCGATTTCGAGCAGCTGCGCCTCGATTTCCTGGAACGGAATGGCGGCACGGATCCGCAAGCCAGCGTCGACGCCTGGGTCGACACGCATGCGGCGCGGATCGAGCAATTCCGCAAGCTGGTGGACCGTGCCCGCACCGCATCGGTCACCACCTCCGCGATGCTGGCCCAGATCGCGACGCAAGCGCGGGTATTGTTGGGACGATAGGAACAGGAGCAGGAGTAGGCGTCGCCCCGGACTTGATCCGGGGCTCCATGGACACGGCCCTATCCGGGTCCGACACACAGGTCGGCATGACGCTCATTGTGCTCCTGCGAAAGCAGGAGCCTAGTGTGTAAGAACGCGCGGCTGGGCTCCTGCTTTCGCAGGAGCGCGCTTGCGTTTACGCCGTAGGCATCGCCTTCGCCTTCTTCCGCTTGGCCAGATCATCCCGCCATTTGCGGGTATTGAGCCACATCATGATGCCGGTGATGGCAAGAGCGACCGGGATCAGGCCGCCGAGGAAGATGATCGTCTGCCAGACGGGCCCCATGCCGGTGCCGTCGTGCCAGCGCCGCATGGTGCGGGCAAGCGTTTCGGGCTGCGGCGGCTTGGGCGGGGTTATCGCCCCCGTCGCGTCGTTCACACCGAACTCGGCCGTGCCACCCTTGCGGGCATAGCCGATCTTCCAGTCCGGCGCCTTGTCGGTCGGCCAGGTGAGGGAGACGAGCGGCCCGGCCGCGCCTTTTACCATGGCCACCGCGGCATCGGGCGTGAGAGCGGTGCGTTCCAGCGGCTGGGCGGGCGCGGGACGTCCGCCCCTTGGTCCGCCCCCCTCGCCCGACAGGCTCCCGAAGAAGGCCGGGAAGGAAATCCACATGCCGGTGAAGGACAGCATGGCGAGTGGAATGGCGATCCAGAAGCCGGCCTGATGATGGAGGTTCGCGCTGAACCTGGGCTGGCGCTTCCAGCGGAAGCCGCGCTTCACGCTACCGGTCACCGGCCACCACAGCCAGATGCCGGTCAGCGACGAGATCAGCATGAACACACCCACCCAACCGACGATCTGCCGCCCGACACCCGGCACCATCAGGCTGCCGTGCAGCATATGGAAGGTGCGGACGATATTGCCGTCATCGCTCGCCGCCTTGTCGAGCACGCGGCCCGTCGCCGGATCGAGCCAGACCTGGATGCGGCGC
>DATDNN010000036.1:0-4229 GCA_036518255.1 Allosphingosinicella sp.
GTCCATTATCTGGCCGACGCCCTCGAAGCGCATCTGAAGCATCGCGTCGAAGGCATTGAAATTCTTGTTTCGGACGAGCGCGATCTGCTGCTCGAAACAGGCGGTGGGCTGATGCGTGCCCTGCCGATGATCGACGCCGATCCGTTCCTGGCCGTCAATTCCGACAATCTGTGGGTGGACGGCCCGGTCGATGCGCTGAAGCTGCTCGCCTCGCACTGGGACGAGGCGCGGATGGACGCGCTCCTCCTCCTCGTCCCGCTTGCCCGCGCTTTCTGCCACAAGGGGCAGGGCGATTTCCACATGGATGCCCTGGGCCGCATCCGGCGGCGCGGAAGGGCGCCGGTCGCCCCGTTCGTCTATACCGGCATCCAGATGCTGTCGAAGCGGCTTCTTGCCGATGCGCCGGATGGACCCTTTTCGACCAACCTCTTCTGGGACCGGGCGATCGAGGCGGGCCGCTGTTTCGGGGCCGTGCACCAGGGGCTCTGGTTCGACGTCGGAACGCCGCAAGCCGTAGGCCAGACGGAAATGCTCCTGGGCAATGGCTGAGGGCCGCAGCCCGACCGTCTACACCATCCCGCCGCACCGGGCCTTTGCCGATGCGCTCGCCGCCGGCCTCCTGGCGCTGCATGGCAAGGATAAGCTGGCGCTCAGCCGGGGCGCCATCCTGCTGCCCAACAACCGCGCGGTGCGGGCGGTGTCCGACGCTTTCGTGCGCCGTTCGGAAGGCGGGTTGCTGCTGCCGCGCCTGGTTCCGATCGGCGACCCCGATATAGAGGAGCGGATCGGCGGCGCGCTGGAGCCGATGGATGGCGAGCCGGTGCCGCCCGCCGTGTCGCCCATGACGCGCCGGATGATCCTCGCCAGCCTCGTCGAACGGCATGTGCCCGGCAGCGACGCGGCGGGCGCCCTGCGGCTGGCGGACGACCTCGCCCGCACGCTCGACCAGCTTCATGTCGAGGAGGTGGATCCCGCGCGCCTGCGCGATGTCGCCGCGGACCTGCCCGATCTGTCGGCGCATTGGCAGCTGTCGCTCGACCGGCTGCGCCTGATCCTGGAGGCATGGCCGCGAAGACTGGCCGAGATGGGCCGGATCGATCTGGCCGACCGGCGCAACCGGCTGCTGCACCGGGTCGCGGCGCGCTGGCGTGCCGCGCCGCCGCCGGGCTTCGTCGTCGCGGCCGGGATCACCGTCGCCGCGCCTGCAGTTGCACGGCTGCTCGGCGTCGTGGCGCGATTGCCGGACGGCATGGCCGTCTTTCCCGGCCTCGATATCGAAATGCCGCAGGCCGAATGGGACGCTTTGGGGCCGCACAAGCCCGATCCTGTCACCGGCGCCCGTGCGCGGCCGCTTGAAACCCATCCCCAATATCAGCTGAAGCGCCTGCTCGACGGCATGGGCGTGGGGCGCGAGGAAGTTGTGCCCTGGCGTTGGGGCGGAGGGCATGATTCTCCGGCCGCGCGGGGCCGGGCCATCGCCAACGCCATGGCGCCCGCGCGTTTTACCGGAAAATGGCTGGATCTGCGGCCGGAGGACCGGCGGTTCACCGGGGTCCGCGCCGTCGAGGCGGCCGATCCCGCCGAAGAGGCGCAGATCGTCGCCCTCGCGCTCCGCGAAGCGCTGGAGACGCCGGGGCGGACGGCGGCGCTCGTCACGCCCGACCGGCTGCTCGCCCGCCGCGTTTCCGCCCATCTCGCCCGCTGGGGCATATATGCCGACGATTCCGCGGGCCGCTCCTTGTCCGATCTCGCGCCCGGCACCCTGCTCGCCGCGATCGCCGCCGCCGGAGCCGAAGGCTTTGCGCCGGTGCCGCTCCTCGCACTGCTGAAGCATCCGCTCGTGCGGAAAGGGGACGGGCGCGCGGCATGGCTGGACGGGGTTCGCCTGCTCGACATCGCCCTTCGGGGGCCGCGGCCGCCTGCGGGACTGGACGGGATTTCGGCCTATCTCGCCGACGATGGCGGCCGGGATGGAGAAGCCCGCCGCCGCGCCGCTGCCTGGTGGGCGGGCATCGTTCCGCTGCTCCGGCCGCTCGAAGCGGCCATGGCCGGAAGGGTTGAACTGGCAGCCTTCCTCGCCGCCATCCGGGCGACGGCCTCCGCGCTCAGCGGCGATCAGGCCTGGGCGGGCCCCGCAGGCCGCGCCGCCGCCGAACTTTTGTCCGAGGCGGAAGAGGCCGCCGCCGAGGGGCCGGGTGCCGCGGATCCGGGAACGCTCGTGACGCTCCTCGAACATCTTTGCACGGGCGTATCGGTGCGGCCGCCCTTCGGGCAGCATCCGCGCATCTTCATCTGGGGGCTGATTGAGGCGCGGCTGCAGCAGGCCGATCTCATGGTCCTTGCGGGCCTCAACGAAGGAACCTGGCCCGCCTTGCCCGCGCCCGATCCCTGGCTCGCGCCCAAGGTGCGGGGCGAACTCGGTCTGCCCAGCCTCGAACAGCGCATCGGCCTTGCCGCGCACGATTTCGCAAGCGCGCTCGGTGCGCCGCAGGTGCTGGTCACACGGGCGCGCCGCGATGCCCGCGCACCCGCCGTCGCCTCGCGTTTCTGGCTGCGGCTCGAAGCCATGACGGGCGGCATGACGCGTGCCGAGGAGGCTCGTGGCCTGGCGGCGGCGATCGACCGCCCCCTCGCGTTCCAGCCAGCCAAGCGCCCCGAGCCATGCCCGCCCACGGAGGCGCGTCCGCGCCGGATCTCGGTGACCGAGGTCGACCGCCTGAAGGCCGATCCTTTCGCTTTCTACGCGCGCCGGATGCTGGGCCTGGCCGCGCTCGACCCGGTGGATGCGGACCCCGGCCCGGCCTGGAGGGGCAGCGCCGTGCACGCAATCCTCGATGCCTGGGTGAAGGAGGACGATTGCGATCCCGCCCGCCTCCGTCCGCGCGCCGAGGCGCTGCTGCGGGAAGGTGCGGCCCACCCGCTGATGACGGCGCTTTGGGAGCCGCGCCTCCTGGAAGCCATCGACTGGATCGCGGACGAAGTGGCCCGGCTGGCGGCGGATGGGCGGCGGCCGGTGAAGGCCGAATGCTGGGGCCGCACCCGCATCGCCGGCATTGACCTCCACGGCACCGCCGACCGCGTCGACCGCGCCGCCGACGGATCGCTGGTCATTGTCGATTACAAGACGGGCATGCCGCCCGCTCCGAAGGCCGTGGCCGGAGGATATTCGCTACAGCTCGGTCTCCTCGGCCTCATAGCGGAGGATAGCGAAGGTTTCGAGGGCGTGAACGGCGAGGCGGCTGGCTTCGAATATTGGTCGCTCGCCCGCAAGAACGGCAGACTGGGTTTCATCGCCAGCCCCGTCGGCGGGCGCAGCGAAATCAATCCCGCCGATTTCACGAAGCACGCCGCCGCCCTTTTCACGCAAGTCGCCGAAGCCTGGCTCACCGGAAACGCACCCTTCACCGCGAAACTGCATCCCGAATATGCGCCCTATGACGACTATGACCAGCTGATGCGCCTCGACGAATGGTATGGGCGGGAGGGGTGAAACCCTCGTCCCGCCGCCGGTAAGGCCGGTTTACATGTTCAGATAGGCGACCACCATTTCAGCTGCGGCATCCGCCGAGATCAGACTGGTATCGATCGTGAGTTCGGGGGCAAGCGGCGGTTCGTAGGCGCTGCCGATACCGGTGAAGTTCGCCAGCTCGCCGCGCCGCGCCTTTGCATAAAGGCCCTTGGGGTCGCGCGCCTCGGCGACGGCGAGCGGCGTGCTGACGTGGATTTCGACGAACTCTCCTTCGGGCATCAGCGCGCGGACCATGTCACGTTCCACACGGAAGGGCGAGATGAAGGCCGCAAGCACGATAAGGCCGGCGTCGGTCATCAGCTTCGCGACCTCGCCGATGCGCCGGATATTCTCGACCCGATCGGCGTCGGTAAAGCCCAGATCCTTGTTGAGCCCGTGGCGGATATTGTCGCCATCGAGAAGGAAGGTGTGGCGGCCCAGCGCATGGAGCTTCCGCTCGACGAGGTTGGCGATGGTTGTCTTGCCCGCGCCCGACAGGCCGGTAAACCACAAAAGGCGCGGCTTCTGGCCTTTCTGGCCCGCGCGGGCCTCACGTGTCACGTCCAATGTCTGCCAGCTGATATTGTGGGCACGTCGGAGAGCGTGGCGGATCATGCCGGCCCCGACCGTGGCGCGGCTTTCCCGGTCGATCAGGATGAAGCCGCCGAGCGCGCGATTGTGTTCGTAAGCCGTAAAAGGCAATGCTTCGGCGGTAGCGACC
>DATDNN010000037.1:0-9746 GCA_036518255.1 Allosphingosinicella sp.
GATGGGGGAGACATGCTCCTTCAGGATGACGAGAAGATCGCCCGAGCGCTGCGGATCGTAGGAGGCCCTGAGCTTGTCGAGCGTCGACCAGTTTTCCGGCCGCGCGGTGGGAAGCGGATGGGCGGCGACCTGCGCCGCGCTGTAAACTTCCGCGACCTGAGGCTGCGCGGCGAGAAGCTGGCGAGCGAGGCTCAGCACGTCGGCACGGCGGGTGGCAGGGACGTCCGTGGCGACATACCAGTCGCTGGTCAGCACCGGGCCAGTGAGGCCGAGGCGGCGGCCGACTTCCGCGCCGATCGCGTCCACCGTCGCGCCTTCGGCGACACGGGCGGCATCCGGCACACCTTGGGCGGCAAGCCGTTCGGGCGCGTCCATGCCGCCATGGTCGGCGGTGAGGACCACCGCATAATCGACGCCCGACCGGTCGAGAAGAGAGAAGAAACCTGCGAGATCGGCGTCGAGCGAGGCCATTTGCAGGCACATTTCCATGCCGTCATTGCCGTAGGCGTGGCCGACATAATCGGTGGCGGACAGGCCGACGGTGAGGAGATCGGTATGGCCACTCTTGCCGAGCCCCATTTGCTGGAACAAGGCGCCCGCCATGGCGAGAACGGCGCCGTCAAATTCGGGCGAGCGCGCGAAATTGGACGTGTCTCCGGCGGCGCGGGCGAAACGGCCGGTGCCGATCGTCTGAGCGCCTACCGTCACTGCTTTGTCATGCACGGCACACATGGCGGGCGGGGTGAGAGCCGGGCGAGCCTGCGCCAGCGCGGCGGCGACCGTTCGGTTGACCTCCGCAACGACCGGCGCGGGATCGGCGTCGATGTCGGAAATGAAATGGTCCTTCTTCCAGAACCAGCGCTGATCGGGCGCATGGCCGCCCATCATGATCGCGGCGCGGTCCTTGCCCGCGACCGCCACGACGCGCGCTTGGCCATCGGCCTTCTTCATCCGGTCGCCCAGGGCGGGCACCTTCAGATGATAGACGGACGGGGTGTAGTTGTCCGACGTGCTGCCCGGCACGCGCTCATCCTCGGCGCAGTAAATGTACTTATCGGCGCGGGCGGCATTCCGGTCGTACCATTCATTGGCGATGATGCCGGTACGCGCGGGGTGGCTGCCGGTAAGGATAGTGGAGTGGCCGGGGCAGGTTTCCGTCGCCGCATGCGCCTGATAGCCGTTCGCGAAGGCGACGCCGTCCGCCAGCCGCTTGAGGCCGCCGGTGAAGGTGGGGCGGTAGCGGTTGAAGAGATCGGCGGAGAATTGATCGACCGAAATGGCGACGATCAAGGTCGGCTTCGCGCTTTCGGCCGAAAAGGCGGGCGCGGCGATGGCGGTGGCGGCGAGGGCCGCGGCAAGGCACAGGGCTTTCATAGGTCTCCCCCAAGGATGGCGATTTTGTCCCCATGCTATAGAAAGCCGGGGAATCAACAAGGCGCTTCGATGCTCATGCTTCTTTACAGGATGATGATGGCGGCCCTGCTGGCGATGGGCCTCGCGGGCGCGACGGCGGCCGCAGGCAACAATGTCGAGGTTTCGCTGCTGCCCGCGGCGGATCGGATGCCGGCGGGGCAGACCGCGCCGCTCGCCATCGTCATGAAGCCGAAGCCCGGCTGGCACGGCTATTGGAAGAATCCCGGCGATGCGGGCACCGAAGCGGCGATCGCATGGGATCTGCCAAAGGGCGTCACCGCCGGGCCGCTCCGCTATCCGGTGCCGGACCGGCTGATCGTCTCGGGCCTCATGAACTATGTCTACGAGCATGATTATGCCCTGCTCGCGGAGCTCCGCCTGTCGAAGGATATCGCGCCGGGCACAATGCTGCCGATCCGCGCCCGCCTCGATTATCTTGCCTGCACGCGCGAAATCTGCGTGCCGGAAAAGGCGGGGATAGAGGCGCGGGTCGTCGCCGGAGCGGCGGGCGAGGCGCTGGTGCGGGACGCGCGTTTTGCGACGTTCGAGGCCGCGATGCCGAGGCCGCTCGGCAGCGAAGGCCGGTTCGAGGTGAAAGGCGGACGGCTGCGCATCGCCATTCCGCTGCCCGCCGCCACCGCCGTTTCCGATCCCTATTTCTTCCCGCTCGCCGACGGCGTCCTCGATTATGCCGCGCCCCAGCAGGTGAGCCGCAATGGCGATGCGCTGATCGTCGAAACCGCCGCGGCCGACGGCGCGGGGGCAGGAAAGATCGAAGGCCTGCTCAAGATCGGCGACGGCCAGGGCCTGTTGCTGGCCGCCGCGCCGGGCGCCGTCCCGGCTGCGGGCACGCCCGTGAACGGCGAAAGCGGGGCCGCACAGGCGGGCGGGGCTGGAACGATCCTCGCGGCCCTCCTCGGTGCGTTCGTCGGAGGCCTCCTTCTCAACATCATGCCTTGCGTCTTCCCGATCCTGAGCCTGAAGGCATTGAGCCTCGCCAAGGCATCGGAATCCGGCGGCGCGGCGCGGCGGGAGGCCTGGGCCTATACGGCGGGCGCCGTGCTCGTCTGCCTGGCGCTCGGCGGCATCATCCTCGGGCTTCGCGCCGGGGGAGCGGCGACGGGCTGGGCCTTCCAGTTGCAGGATCCGCGCGTCATCCTGATCCTCCTCCTCCTCGTCACCGCCATCGCCCTCAACCTTGCCGGATTGTTCGAGCTTCCGGCCATCGTCGCGGGCGACCGGCTGACGCGGGCGGGCGGCAGCCTCGGCGCTTTCTGGACCGGCGCGCTCGCCGCCTTCATCGCGACGCCCTGCACAGGGCCGTTCATGGGCGCGGCTCTCGGCGCGGCACTGGTCCTGCCCTCAGCCGCCGCGCTCGCGGTGTTCGGCGGATTGGGGCTGGGCCTCGCCTTCCCCTTCCTCCTGCTCGGCCTGGTCCCCCCGCTCCGCCACCGGCTGCCGAGGCCGGGGGCGTGGATGAGCGCTTTGCGAAAGCTGCTTTCCCTGCCAATGTTCGCCACCGCATTCGGGCTCCTCTGGATTTTGGGGCGGCAGACGGGGGTGGACGGCATGACGATCGGCATCGGCGCGGCGCTGGTTCTGGGGCTTGGCCTCTGGTGGGCGGCCAACCGGCGGCGCAAGGGCTATGCGCTGCTCGCGCTCCTCCCCGCCGCCCTCGCCGCCTTCGCCGCCTTGCTCTACATTCCGGCAAGCGCCGCGCCCGCCGAAGCGAAGGCCAAGGGCGTGCTCGGCGCCGAACCGTTCAGCGAGGCGCGCCTTGCCGCCCTCCGCCAGCAGGGCCGCCCCGTCTTCGTCTATTTCACCGCCGATTGGTGCCTGACCTGCAAGGCGAACGAGAAAGCCGCCCTGGACCGGGATGAAGTCGCCAACGCCTTCGCGGCGAAGAATATCACGGTGCTGGTCGGCGACTGGACGCGCGGCGATCCGAACATCGGCCGCTTCCTCGAAAAGCACGGCCGCTCGGGCGTGCCGCTCTACCTCTATTATGCACCCGGCAAGGACGCGGAGATCCTGCCCCAGGTGCTGACCGTGGGCCGGCTCACCGCACTATAATCCTCCCCGGCACGGGGAGGGGGACCGCCGGCACGGCGGTGGAGGGACTTGCGGTGCCCCCGACGGTAGGCGCCTAACTCGTCATTGCGAGCGGAGCGAAGCAATCCAGCGGCACCGAGCCCGGCCGCAGCATGGATTGCTTCGCCGCTTCGCGCCTCGCAATGACGACTAAGGTTACTTCCGCTCCCACACCTTCTTGCCCGCCACCCAGGTTTCCAGCACCTTGGTCTCCCTGATCTGCGCGGGCGTCACGCCTTCGGCGAAAAGATCGCGGTCGATGAACAGGAAATCGGCGAAGCGCCCCTTCTCCAGCGTCCCCAGCCGATCCTCGGCAAAGGCGGCATAGGCCGCGCCGCGGGTGAAGCCGTCGAAGGCTTCGATAAGGCTCACCTTCTGCTGCGGCTGCCATCCGCCCGGCGGCTGGCCCGACGGATCCTCGCGGCTGACGGCGGCGGCGAGACCCAGGAAAGGATTGGGCGATTCCACAGGAAAGTCCGATCCGAAGGCGAGCGGCACCTTGTTGTCGAGCATCGAACGCCAGGCATAGGCGCCGCCCAGCCGCTCCGGCCCCATCCGCGCCTCGGCCATCTTCCAGTCCGAGGTTTCGTGGGTGGGCTGCATCGAAGCGATGGTGCCGTGCCGGGCGAAGCGCGGCAGATCGGCGGGATCGACGATCTGGGCATGTTCGATCCGCCAGCGCCGGTCGCCCTTATAGGTGTCCGAAAGCTCGTCTATGGCGGAAAGGAGCTGCGCGTTGGCGGCGTCGCCAATGGCGTGAACGGCCACCTGGAACCCGTCCATCGCCGCGCGGCTCATCAGATTCTTGAGTTCGGTGTCCTTCAGGAAAGACAGGCCGTGTTGCCCCGGCTGGTCGCGATAATCCTGCTTGAGCCAGGCGCCGCGCGAACCCAAAGCGCCGTCGCTGTAGAGCTTCACGCCCACCATGCGGAGCTTGCTGTCGTAAAGCCAGGGCGTCGGGCCGGTACCCGCAATGCTCGTGATCGTATCGATGCCCGCGCCGTAGGAAAGGATTCGGATATCGAGCGCGCCCCTATCGCCCGCGCGCCGGATCGTCGCCCAGTCGACAACCTGCGTGCCCATGTCGGACAGGCCGGTGAGGCCGACCGACAGCATCTTTTCCTGCGCTTTCAGGAGCGCGAGGTCGCTGGTGCGCGGCAGGGGCGGCGGCACCACATTGTCCATGATCGGGAGCGCCGCGTCGACAAGGATGCCCGTGGGCTTCCCGTCCTGAAGCTCGATCCGGCCGCCCACCGGCACCTGCGTCTTCGCCGTGATATTGGCTTCCTTGAGCGCAAGGCTGTTCGCCCAGCCGGCATGGCCGTCGATGCGGCGGAGCCAGACCGGGCGGCCGGGCACGACCGCGTCGAGTTCGGCGGCGGTCGGGAAGCGGCCGAGGCCCCAAGTCTCCTGGTTCCAGCCGAACCCGACGATCCAGCGCGGGGAGGGATTGGCGGCGGCATAGGCGGCGATCTTCGCCTGAGCCTCCTGCAGCGACTTGGTATCGCTGAGGTCGAGCTGGATCGCCTGATAGCCAAGGCCCATCAGATGGCCGTGGCCGTCGATCATGCCCGGAATGAGGGTGCGGCCCTTGCCGTCCGTCAGATAATCGGTGCGCGGGCGTTTGTCCTTCTTCTCAAGCAGCTTTTCGACCCGGCCGTCGTCGCCGACGACGAGGCCGGTGAAGCGGACGAGGGCGCCTTTCTCATTCAGCGTATAGCCGTTCACATTGTCGATGAGCACCTCGGCCTGCGCGGCCCCGGAAAGGAGGAGGGCCGCGACGCCGGCAAGAAGCTTTTTCATTTGTCCTGAAGCCTTCTGATAAGGGAAGAAGTGTCCTGACGGCCGCCGCCCATGGCCTGGACCTCGGCATAGAATTGATCGATGAGCGCGGCGAGCGCCAGTTGCGCGCCATTCTTGCGCGCCTCGTCGAGGGTGAGGCCCAGATCCTTGCGCATCCAGTCGACCGCGAAGCCGAAATCGAACGACCCCTCGCTCATCGTCTTCCAGCGATTGACCATCTGCCAGCTTTGCGCCGAGCCGCCGGAAATGGCCTCCAGCACCTTGTCCGTGTCGAGCCCCGCGCGGGTCGCGAAATGCAGTGATTCCGCCGCGCCCTGAACCGCGCCCGCAATAGCGATCTGGTTGGCCATCTTGGTAAGCTGGCCATGGCCGTCCGGACCAATATGCACGATGCGCGCGCCATAGGCCTGCATGACGGGGAGGGCGGCGGCGAAGGCTTCGTCCGTGCCGCCGCACATGACGGCGAGCTGGCCGTTCTCCGCGCCCGCCTGACCGCCAGAGACCGGCGCGTCGAGGCAGAGGATGGAGCGCTTGCGCCCTTCTTCGGCAAGGCGGCGGGCGATGGTGGCCGAGATGGTGGTGTGATCGATGAAGAGTGCGCCCTCGCGCATGTTGCGGAACGCGCCGTCAGGGCCGATCGTCACCTCCTCCAGATCCTTGTCCGCGCCGACGCAGGAGATGACGACATCGGCGTTCGCGGCCGCCGCCGCCGGGGTGGGCGCGTGGCTTCCGCCATGGGCGCTCACCCAGGCGAGCGCCTTTTCCGTGGTGCGATTGTAGACGGTAACATTGTGCCCCGCCTGGATGAGATGCCGGGCCATGGGGGCGCCCATGACGCCGAGCCCGAGATATGCGATCCGTGCCATGCGCGCTTCGATAGGGGAGGTTTATCCTTCGCGCTAGATCATCTGCATCGCACTTTGTGCTCCTGCGAAAGCAGGAGCCCAGCCCACCCACCGCGCCGCTGGGCTCCTGCTTTCGCAGGAGCACGATGAGGCTGCCACTATCAACTCGTCATGCTGAACTTGTTTCAGCATCCATGCCGGTGACTGACGAGCCAGCGTAGAAATGGACCCTGAAACAAGTTCAGGGTGACGAATGAGCGGGATGGACGGAAATCGGCTTCCATCCTACAGCCGCGTTCATGGCCAGCTTCGTCTCCCGTCAGGATTTCCCCGTTTCCCTCGCCGACATCGAAGCGGCGGCGCGGCGGATCGAAGGGGCGGTGGTGCGGACGCCGACGCTTCTTTCGAAGACGCTGTCCGAAGTGACCGGCGCCACTATTTACGTAAAGTTCGAAAACCTGCAATTCACCGCCGCTTATAAGGAGCGGGGCGCGCTCAATAAATTGCTGACGATGGGGGAGGCGAAAGGCGTGATCGCCGCCTCGGCCGGAAACCATGCCCAGGGCCTCGCTTATCATGCCCGGCGGCTTGGCATTCCCGCCACCATCGTCATGCCGAAATCGACGCCGACGGTGAAGGTGATGCAGACCGAAGGCCATGGCGCGACCGTGGTGCTCCACGGCGAATTGTTCGACGAGGCTTATGCCCATGCGCTGGAGCTTGCGCAGGCGCGCGGCCTCACCTTCGTCCATCCGTTCGACGATCCGGCGATCATCGCCGGGCAGGGCACGGTGGCGCTGGAAATGCTCGCCGACGCGCCGGAGATCGAGGCGCTCGTCGTGCCGGTCGGCGGCGGCGGCCTCATTTCCGGTATGGCCGTCGCGGCCAAGAGCCTGCGGCCGGAGATCGAAGTGATCGGCGCCCAGGCCGAACTCTATCCCTCCATGTATTGCGCCGTCACCGGCCGGGACATGCAATCGGGCGGCGACACGATCGCCGAAGGCATAGCGGTCAAGAAACCGGGCGCGATCACCTCCGCGATCATCCGCGAGGCGGTGGACGAAATGCTGCTGACGCCGGAACGCGACATCGAAACCGCCGTCAGCCTCCTCGTCCAGATCGAAAAGACGGTGGCTGAAGGCGCTGGCGCGACCAGCCTTGCCGCGCTTCTCACCCATCCCGAACGGTTGAAAGGGCGCAAGGTCGGCATCGTCGTGTCGGGCGGCAATATCGATCCGCGCCTCCTCGCCACCGTTCTCCTCCGCGACCTCGCCCGCCAGGGCCGCCTCGCGCGCCTGCGCATCGAGCTGCAGGACCGGCCGGGCGCGCTCTTCTCCGTGATCCGCCTGTTCGAGGCGCATCAGGTGAATATCGTCGAGGTCTATCACCAGCGCATCTTCACGCCGCTGCCCGCCAAGGACACGTTCATCGACATCGAATGCGAGGCGCGCGACGCCGCGCAGATCGCCGGTCTGGTGAACGGCATCCGGGAAGCCGGCTTCCACGTCCATCCGGTGGATATCCACTGATCCGGCACGGGAGGAGTTGAGGGGTCATTCGGCACAAACGTGCCGCTGTGGCACTTTCGCATCAGCCGCCGGTTATTCGCTTCCTTTCGGAGCCGCGCAGGCGCATAATGCATTCTTCATCCGCTACAAAGATCAAGCTGGAGCCGCGGTGAGCGCACCGTTTCGTTTTCCCCGTTTCTTCGTGACGACGCCCGCGCCGTGCCCCTATCTGCCGGGCAAGACGGAGCGGAAGGTGTTCACGGAGCTGAGCGGGCCGAATGCGGCGGAATTGAATGACGCCTTGGGCCGCATCGGTTTCCGCCGCAGCCAGGGCGTCGCCTACCGGCCGAGCTGCATCGATTGCACCGCCTGCGTGTCCGTCCGGGTCGTCGCGGGCGAATTCCAGCCCAACGCCACCCAGCGCAAGCTCATCCGCCGCCACGCGGACCTCGAAGTCACCGCCTGCAAGCCGTGGACGACCGAGGAGCAATATGAACTGCTCTGCCGCTACTTGAAGGCGCGGCATCCGGCGGGCGGCATGGTCGGCATGGACGAAAGCGACTTCGCCGACATGGTGGAACAGAGCCCGGTCAAGACCTTCCTCGTCGAATATCGCGAGCCTTCGGTCGACGGGCGCCCCGGCAAGCTCGTCGGCGCCTGCCTCACCGATCAGCAGGCCGACGGCCTGTCGATGATCTACAGCTTCTTCGAGACCGAGGATCCCGCGCGCCCCGGCCTTGGCACCTATATCATCCTCGACCACATCCTCCGCGCCGGCCGCGCGAAGCTCCCATACGTCTATCTCGGCTATTGGGTCGCGGAAGCCAAACGCATGGCCTACAAGGCGAAGTTCAAACCCCTCGAACGCCTCGGCCCCGACGGCTGGCGCCTGTTCGAACCCGACCAGCGCGAACTGCCGCTGGGGTAGCAACTTCGTGCTCCTGCGAAAGCAGGAGCCCAGATGAATGGTCGGTGCCGCTGGGCTCCTGCCTTCGCAGGAGCACTATTGGGTATGACCCTCGAACCCCGCCATGAACGGCGGGTTGGGAATGGCGAGCGCGGCCTTGGCGAGGGCCTGGGCCCATTGCAGCGACAGGTCGTTGAAATAGGCGTCGTCGGGCTGGATGCGCTCGGTCAGCACCGGCTGGCGGCTGTCCTTTCCCATCACCATCACGTCGATCGGCCGCGCGACGCCGAGGTTCGATCGCATGGTGGAATCGAAGGAGAGGAAGGCGAGCTTCACCGCCAGCGGCAGCGGCGTCAGCGCGCTGATGCCCCGATCGAGGATCGGGCGGCCATATTTGGTCTCGCCGATCTGGAAAAAGGGCGATTCCGGATGGCATTCGATGAAATTGCCGGCGGAATAGATGAGGAAGAGGCGCGGCGGCTCCGTGCCGATCCGTCCGCCGACCAGCAGCGACACGTTGGTGCTGATATCCTGCGCCGCGAGCGCCGGCTCCATCGCATGGCGCACCAGCTGCACGGCCTCCCCGACGAGCTGGGCGGCGCGGAACATGGTGGGGACGGAATCGAGATGGCGTATGCCCTCGTTTCCGTCATGGCCGGGCAGGCCCTCATCCAGCATGCCGATCACCGATTGGGTGACCGACAGGCTCCCCGATGTCGCGGCGAAGATCTTGCGGTCCGGCCCGTCGGCCAGCGCGTGGAGCTTCTTGTAGCAGGAGAAGTTGTCGACCCCCGCATTGGTGCGCGTATCGGCCATCATCACAAGGCCCGCGTCCAGCAGCATTCCGAGGCAATAGGTCATGCTTGGCTCTCCCTGCGCAGGGAAAAGCCGGAAGGCGCCCTTCCGTTCCGGTAAATTGTGCTCCGGCGAAGGCCGGAGCCCAGTGGCATGCTATGTGCAGCTGGGCCCCGGCCTTCGCCGGGGAACATAAGGGTTATCAAGCCGTCGCCAGCTCCGCCGCCACGGTCTCCGCGATCCAGCCTCCGCCCAGAACGCGGTCGCCCTGGTAGAGCACCGCCGCCTGGCCGGGCGCCACGCCATATTCCGGCGTTTCGAAATGGATGCTTTCGCCGTCGAAGCGCACCGGCGCCGGCCGGGCCATCGAACGGACCTTGGCGG
>DATDNN010000038.1:0-6203 GCA_036518255.1 Allosphingosinicella sp.
CTCTCCGCGATAGCCCGGATGATAGGTTTACGGAAACGTAAAGCAAGCGAGAGGAAGGCCGTGGATTTTACCCTTACGGAACGCGAGGCTTTTTACCGCGACAGGGTCCGCCAGTTCATCGAGACTCGGATTCGGCCCCGCATCGGCGACTATAAGAAGCAGCTCGAGACCGGAGACCGCTGGCAGCCGCTGGACGTGATCGAGGAACTGAAGCCGCAGGCGCGCGAGGCCGGCCTCTGGAACCTCTTCATGCCCCCCGCCCCCGCCCTTCCCCATGTGGACGAAACATTCGCGTTCGAAGGCACGCAGCTCACCAATCTCGAATATGCGCTCTGTGCCGAGGAGATGGGCCGGATCGCCTGGGCGAGCGAGGTGTTCAACTGCTCCGCGCCCGACACCGGCAATATGGAGGTGCTCCACCGCTACGGCACGCGGGAGCAGAAGGACCAGTGGCTGCGACCGCTGATGAACGGGGAGATCCGTTCCGCCTTTCTGATGACCGAGCCCGCCGTCGCCTCGTCCGACGCCACCAACATCGAATGCGATATCCGCCGCGATGGCGACGACTATGTCATCAACGGCCGCAAATGGTGGTCGAGCGGGGCTGGCGATCCGCGCTGCAAGGTCGCGATCGTCATGGGCAAGACCGACCGCGAAGCCCAGAAGCACAAGCAGCAGTCGATGATCCTGGTGCCGATGGACGCGCCGGGCATCACCGTGGAGCGCGCGCTTACCGTCTATGGCTATGACGATGCGCCGCACGGCCACATGGAAATCGAACTGAAGGACGTGCGCGTTCCCGCCGCCAACATGCTGCTCGGCGAAGGGCGCGGCTTCGAAATCGCGCAGGGGCGCCTCGGCCCCGGCCGCATCCACCATTGCATGCGCACGATCGGCGCGGCCGAGGAAGCGCTGGAAGCGATGGTGAAGCGCCTCCAATCCCGCGTCGCGTTCGGCAAGCGCCTGATGGAACATTCGATCTGGGAACAGCGTGTGGCCCGCGCCCGCATCGACATCGAAATGTCCCGCCTTCTCTGCCTCAAGGCCGCCGACATGATGGACAAGGCCGGGAACAAGGCGGCGGCAAACGAGATCGCGATGATCAAGGTGCAGGCGCCGAGCATGGCGCTCCAGATCATCGACGATGCCGTGCAGGCCCATGGCGGCGCGGGCGTGAGCCAGGATTTCGGCCTCGCGTCGAGCTGGGCGGGCATCCGCACCCTCCGCCTCGCCGACGGGCCGGATGAGGTGCACAACCGCGCAATCGCACGGAACGAATTCGCCAGGCACGCGCCGAGAGATTGAAACAAACACCGTTCGCTTCGAGCGTAGTCGAGAAGCGTGTCTCGACTACGCTCGACACGAACGGGAAGGGAGAGACGGAATGAACCTGTTCGACCTGACCGGAAAGGTCGCCATCATCACCGGTTCCTCGCGCGGCATCGGGCGCGCCATTGCCGAGGCGATGGCCGATCAGGGCGCGAAAGTGGTCATCTCCAGCCGCAAAGCCGAAGCCTGCAAGGAAGCCGCGGACGCGATCAACGCCAGGCATGGCGCGGGAACGGCCATCGTCGTCCCCGCCAATATCTCGTCCAAGGAAGAGCTCCAGAACCTCGTCGATGAAACGCGCCGCCAGCTGGGCCGGATCGACATTCTCGTCTGCAATGCGGCCTCCAACCCCTATTACGGACCGATGGGCGGGATCACCGACGATCAGTTCCGCAAGATCCTCGACAACAATGTCCTCGCCAATCACTGGCTCATCCAGATGGTCGCGCCGGAGATGCTGGAGCGGAAAGGCGGCTCAATCGTCATCGTCTCGTCGATCGGCGGCCTCACCAGTTCGACCGTGATCGGCGCCTACAATATTTCCAAGGCCGCCGACTTCCAACTCGCGCGCAACCTCGCGGCGGAGTTCGGCCCGTCCGGCGTGCGGGTGAACTGCATCGCGCCCGGCCTCGTCCGCACCGATTTCGCCAAGGCCCTCTGGGAAAATCCGGACACGCTGAAGGCCGTGACCCGCCACACCCCGCTCCGCCGCATCGGCGAGCCGCACGAAATCGCGGGCGCCGCCGTTTTCCTCGCCGCGCCCGCCTCCACGTTCATGACCGGCCAGACGATTATCGTCGACGGCGGTTCGACGACTGGGGCGGGATTGTGAGCCACGCTCATTGTGCTCCGGCGAAAGCCGGAGCCCAGCGGCACAGATCGAACGACTGGGTTCCGGCCTTCGCCGGAACACAATGGAGGAATGCATGAAACTCGAAAACAAGGTCGCCATCGTCACCGGCGCGGGCTCCGGCATCGGCAAGGCCTCCGCGAAGCTCTTTGCCGAGCAGGGGGCCAAGGTCATCGTCGCCGACCTTGCGGGCCAGGATGAAACCGCCGCCGAGATCGGCGATGCGGCTCAAGCCGTCCAGGCCGATGCCGGATCCGAAGAGGCCGTGCAGGGGCTGGTGCGGGAAGCCGTCAGCCGCTTCGGCGGGCTCGACGTGATGTTCGCCAATGCGGGCATCTCCGGCGGCTTGGCCGGAATCTTCGATCAGACTCCGCAGGATTGGGAAGCGATCCTGCGCGTCAATCTGATCGGCCCGTTCCTCGCCATCAAGCATGCCGCGCCCGTCATGAAGGACAGGGGCGGCGGATCGATCATCTGCACCGCGTCTGTCGCAGGCCTTCGCGCCGGCGCGGGCGGCCCGGCTTATTCGGCGTCCAAGGCGGGCGTCATCAGCCTCGTCGAAACCGCTGCCGCGCAGCTCGTGGGATCGAACGTGCGGGTGAACGCCATCTGCCCCGGCCTTATCGAAACCGGCATGACCCAGATGATCTACGATTATGCCCGCGCCAAGGGGAAGGAAAACACCCTTGGTCGCCTAAACCCAATGCAGCGCGGGGGCCAGCCCATCGAAATCGCGCGCGCGGCACTCTATCTGGCGTCGGAAGAGGCGAGCTATGTCAACGGCCATGCTTTGGTCGTCGATGGCGGCCTTTCGGCGTCCCATCCGTTCACCAAATTGCTCTACGGCCAGACGGCCTTTTGATATGGAAGACCATTCCCCGTTCGTGCTGAGTAGGGACTGAGCTTGGCGAAGGCCCGTATCGAAGCACTCCGCATGAACCCTTCGATACGCCATTTCGGCAAGCTCAATGGCTACTCAGGGCGAACGGCATGAAAGTTGAAGATTAGGAGAAAAGAAGATGAGCCCCATTTCCACGAAGCGCCACGGCGACATCCTGATCGTCACGTCGAACAATCCGCCGGTAAACGCCCTCGGCCATGCGGTGCGCCAGGGCCTCGTCGCCGCGATCGACGAAGCCGACGCCGATGACAGCGTGAAGGCGGTCGTCATCCGCTGCGAAGGCCAGACTTTCTTCGCGGGCGCCGATGTTTCGGAATTCGGCACACCCAAGGCGTTCGAAGCACCGATGCTGCCGCAGGTCGTCGACCGGATCGAGGGATGCACCAAGCCCGTGGTGGCCGCGATCCACGGCACCGCGCTCGGCGGCGGCCTCGAAGTTGCGCTCGCCTGCCACTATCGCGTTGCCGTTCCTTCCGCGAAGCTTGGCGTTCCGGAAGTGAAGCTCGGCCTCCTCCCCGGCGCGGGCGGCACGCAGCGCCTGCCGCGCGTCGTCGGCGTCCAGAAGGCGCTGGAAATGACGACCAGCGGCACGCCGATCGGCGCCAAGGACGCCTTTGCCCTCGGCCTCGTCGACAAGCTGATCGAGGGCGACCTTGAGCAGCATGCCGTCGCTTATGCCGAGGAGGTGAAGGACATTCGCCCGCTCGAGAAAACGAGCGAGAAGGACGGCAAGCTCGCCGAGGCGCGAGCCAATCCCGGCATCTTCGACGAATTCCGCAAGGCGAACGCTCGCAAGATGCGCGGCTTCGATGCGCCGGAAGCCAACATCAAGGCGGTGCAGGCCGCCGTCGAGAAACCCTATGCCGAAGGCGTCCTTGAAGAGCGCCGCCTGTTCATGGAGCTGATGAGCGGGAAACAGGCCAAGGCCCAGCAATATTTCTTCTTCGCCGAGCGCAAGGCGTCGAAGATCGACGGCCTGCCCGAAGACACCCAGCCGCGCGAGATCAAGCGCGTCGGCGTGATCGGCGCGGGCACGATGGGCGGCGGCATTTCGATGAACTTCCTGTCGGCGGGCATCCCCGTCACCATCGTCGAGATGCAGCAGGAAGCGCTCGATCGCGGCACCGGCATCATGCGCAAAAATTATGAGGCGACCGCCGCCAAGGGCCGCATGACCGCCGATCAGGTGGAAGCCGCGATGAGCCTCCTGAAGCCCACGCTCAATTTCGACGATCTCGCCGAATGCGACCTCATCATCGAAGCGGTGTTCGAGAATATGGACGTGAAGAAGGACGTCTTCTCGCGCCTCGACAAGATCGCCAAAAAGGGCGCGATCCTGGCGTCCAACACCTCCTACCTCAACATCGACGAGATCGCGGCGGTGACCTCGCGCCCGCAGGATGTGGTGGGCCTCCACTTCTTCTCGCCCGCCAATGTGATGAAGCTGCTCGAAATCGTGCGCGGCGCGAAGACGGCGCCGGACGTCCTCGTCACCGCCATGCAGCTGTCGAAGAAGATCAAGAAAGTCGCTGTCGTCGCGGGCGTCTGTTACGGCTTCATCGGCAACCGCATGCTGATGCCGCGCCAGGTCGAGGCCAACAAGCTGCTGATGGAAGGCGCGACGCCCGAACAGATCGACCGCGTCCATGTCGAGTTCGGCATGCCGATGGGGCCGTTCCAGATGGCCGACCTCGCGGGCGTCGACATCGGCTGGCACCGCGATCCCGCCCGCATCGACAATATCCGCGACGCCCTCTGCGCCATCGACCGCTGGGGCCAGAAGAAGGGCGCGGGCTTCTACGATTATGACGACAAACGCCGCCCCTCGCCCAGCCCCAAGGTGCAGGAAATCATCGAGGATTTCCGGAAGAAGGCAGGCGTCACCCCGCGCGAAATCAGCGACCAGGAAATCATCGAGCGCACCATCTACACGATGGTCAACGAAGGCGCGAAGATCCTGGAAGAAGGCATGGCCCAGCGCGCGTCCGACATCGATGTCGTCTGGGTCTATGGCTATGGCTGGCCCGTCTATCGCGGCGGCCCGATGCACTGGGCGGACGGCGAAGGCCTCCAGAAGATCGTCGATGGCCTGAAAGAGCAGCAGGAACGGCTGGGTAGCGACTTCACCCTCTCCAACCTGCTCGTCCAAAAAGCGAGCGCGGGCGAGAAGTTCACGCGTTAACCCCCTCGTCATTGCGAGGAGCATAGCGACGAAGCAATCCAGCGGCGCGGACCTGGATTGCTTCGCCCCGCTCGCAATGACGAACCCATTTGTATTCCTGCGAAAGCCGGAGCACAGCGGCGCGGACGGAACGACTGGGTTCCTGCTTTCGCAGGAACACAATGGCGCCGTGGATCGATAAGGCGGGATGCAGAGCAACCTCTTCGCACCCGTCTTGCCGGAAGGCATGCTCTACCGCCCGGATTTCCTCTCCGCCGGAGAGGAACAGGACCTGGCCGCGCGTATCGCGGCCCTGCCCCTCGCGCCGTTCGAATTTCACGGCTTCACCGGCAAGCGCCGCACTCACAGCTTCGGCCTTCACTATGCCTTCGACGGTAGCGGCCTGCGCGATACCGATCCGATCCCCGACTGGCTCCTCCCTCTCCGCGCCCGCGCCGCTGCTCTCGCCAATCTCCCACATGACGACCTCGTCCATGCCCTCCTCATCGAATATGCGCCTGGCGCTGGCATCGGCTGGCACAAGGACCGGCCGGTGTTCGAGGACGTGATCGGCATCTCCCTCCTCGCCCCGGCCCCGCTCCGTTTCCGCCGCAAGCAGGGCGCGAAGTGGGAACGGATCACCCTCTCAGCAGAGCCCCGCTCCGCCTATCTCCTCCGCGGTCCCGCGCGCTCCGAATGGGAGCATAGCATCCCGCCCGTCGAGACCCTTCGCTACTCCATCACCTTCCGCTCCTTGCGCGACCCGCGCTGATCTTGCGCGGCAGGGCGTTCCTGTTACGCTCCCCAAAAAGAGGGAGAGAATTAATGGCGACTGTTCCGGACGCGGTGCCCCAGCCGCGCATTCTGCAACGCTACAATAACGGCGCCGTCGCGCTGCACTGGATCGGCGCCGCGCTGGTCCTCACCCAGCTTTATATCGGCTTCACCTTCGCCGATCTGCC
>DATDNN010000039.1:0-2987 GCA_036518255.1 Allosphingosinicella sp.
TCTCCATGCGGCCGTCATGATGTTCGACGAGCGCGGTGCAACCCTCCACCCAATCGCCGTCATTATAGTAAGTGACGTCGCCGATGCGCCGTTCTTCGGCGGTATGGATATGGCCGCAGACCACCCCGTCCACGCCCTTCATCTGCGCGGCGCGTGCGACGACCTCCTCATAATGGGAGATGAACTCGACCGCATTCTTCACCTTCTGCTTCGCATGTTTGGAAAGCGACCAATAGGGCAGGTTGAAGCGGCGCCGGACGATGTTCACCAGGACGTTGAGCTTCATCAGCAGCTCGTAAGCGGCGTCGCCCGCATAAGCGAGCCACTTGTGGGCCATGACGATCGTATCGAATTCGTCGCCGTGGAGGACGAGAAGGCGCCGTCCGTCCGCCGTCACGTGGACGGCCTTGCGCCGGATCTCGACGCCGCCGAAATTGAGGCCCGCGAACTGGCGGAACATCTCGTCGTGATTGCCGGGAATGTAGATGACCTGGGTGCCGTTCTTCGCCCGCTTCATAATGCGGCGGAGGATCGCATTGTGCCGCTCCGGCCAGTAGAAGCGGCGCTTCATCCGCCAGCCGTCGATGATGTCGCCCACCAGATAGAGCGTATCGCTGTCGACATGGTCGAGAAAATCGATGAGCAGCCGGTCGTTGCAGCCGCGCGTGCCGAGGTGAATGTCGGAAATCCAGATGGTGCGGTAGCGCCGTCGTGGACTTCCCGACGGGCCGATCGCCTTCACCGATTTGGAAATCGCCTTGTTGAGCCGCGTCAGCGCCGTACCGGGCTTCGTGTCCATCGCGCATCTCCCCCGCTCGATCGAGCAAGGGCATTATCGCCCGGATATGTTACAGACCGGCGAGATTAGCGTTTCAGCAAAGTGACTTGCGCGACGTCGATGCCGCCGCCCCGGAACCCGCCTTCGCAATACATGAGATAATAGCGCCAGAGATTGTGGAAATCGGCGTCGAAGCCGGCGGGCAGGCGCGCCTCCGCCACCGCGGCGTCATAGCGTTCGCGCCAGCGCCTTAGCGTTTCGGCATAATGCAGGCCAAAGCCGGTCCGGTCCCGCCATTCAAGCCCCTGCTCCTCCGCGATCGCGGCGAAGCGCGGTTCGTCGATCAGCAGGCCGCCCGGGAAGATATAGGTCTGGATGAAATCGGCGTTGGCGGCGTAGCCGTCGAAAAGGGCGTGGCGGATGGAGATAAGCTGAATCGCCGCCTTGCCGCCAGGCTTCAGCGCCCGGGAAATGGCGCCGAGATAAGCGGGCCAATATTCCTGCCCCACCGCCTCCACCATCTCGACGCTGGCGACGGCATCGAACGTGCCTTCCACATCCCGATAGTCGACAAGGTCGATCCGCGCCCGTTCCGCCAGCCCGGCCTTTGCGAGCCGCGCCTCGGCATAGGCCTTTTGTTCGGCCGAGAGCGTGATGCCGACGACCTCCACACCATAATTGCGGGCGGCGACCTCCATGAGCGCGCCCCAGCCGCAACCGATTTCGAGAAGGCGCTGGCCGGGCTTCAGATCCAGCCTGTCGAGAAGCGCCCTGAT
The DNA here is from genome assembly GCA_036518255.1 of Allosphingosinicella sp. Classification (GTDB taxonomy): domain Bacteria; phylum Pseudomonadota; class Alphaproteobacteria; order Sphingomonadales; family Sphingomonadaceae; genus Allosphingosinicella. The sequence goes on from DATDNN010000039.1 coordinate 1,555, forward strand.
CTTCCGTTCCTGCGCGACCTCCAGCGGCTCGGCGACAGCGATGGGCTCGGCGAACAGCGCACTCGAATAGGTCATCGTCCCGTCAAGCCAGGCCGCGTAGAAATCGTTGCCGAGATCGTAGTGGAAGGCGATATTCTTGCGCGACTGGCCCTTGCTGTTCTTGCGCAGGAGGTGCGCGCCGCGATTGACGAGCCGCCACAGCCCTTTGGCGCGCCCCACATTGCCGAGGCTTTCGCCGTTCCGCATGAACAGATCGAACAGCGGCACAGGATCCGGGCTCGACCACTCGCCAAGCTCCCAAGCCTTGTACCAGCCGACCGAGCCTGACGTCGCGAGGCGGATCAACGCGTTCCAGCTGTGGAGATGGACGATAGCGACAGGCCCCGGCGCCCGGCCACCCAGCGTCCGGTGCGTGCCATTGGGCAGCACCGCTTCGATCTTTCCGGCGATGAGCCCCGCGTCGATCCGGTCCAGCACCCGGGAAAAGCCGCTGGCGAACAAGCGGGCGAGGATACCGCCGCCGGTTGCGAAGGCGCGATCTGCCCTTGTGAGATGTTTACCGCGGCTTGCCATCGCGGACGTCTCTATGCCGCGCCCCGCGCCTTGCCAAGCGCCGCCAGCGCCCGTTCCCGTGCTTCGCGGTGGCCGATCAGCTTGGGCGGATAATCGCGGCATTTGAGGCCCGCCTCCTCCGGATCGTGGATCGCCGGATCCGGCGCATGCGCCAGTTCGGGCACCCAGCGTCTGATATAGTCGCCCGCATCGAATTTTGGAGACTGAGTGAGCGGCGCCATGATCCGCCCGAACGGATTGGAATCGAGCCCGCTACCAGCGATCCACTGCCAGTTTAGGCTGTTATTGCCGTAATCGGCGTCGATCAGCGTGTCCCAGAACCAGCGCGCGCCGCGCCGCCAGTCGATCAGCAGATGCTTCACGAGGAAGCTCGCCGCGATCATGCGGACGCGATTGTGCATCCAGCCCGTCGCCCACAGCTCCCGCATGCCCGCATCGACAATGGGATAGCCGGTCATCCCCTCCGTCCAGGCGGTGAAATCGGCATCCGCCTCCGCGCCCGTTCGCCAGGGGAAACGGTCGAAAGCTTCCCGGCCGTTGCGGTCGCCGATGCCCGGCAGGACCAGCATCATGTTCTGCGCGAAATCGCGCCAGGCCAGCTCCTTCAGGAACTTGCCCGCATCCGCCTTGGGCGAAACGGCGTGCCAGAGTGTGGCGGGCGAAACCTCGCCGAAATGAAGGTGCGGCGACAGGCGGCTCGTGCCCTCGACCGACGGCAGGTCGCGGCGCGTGGCATAGGCGCCCACCCGCGCCAGGAAATCGTCGATCCGCTCCCTCGCCCCCGCCTCGCCCGGCGTCCATTCCGCTTCGAAGCCGGTCGCCCAATTGGGGTTTGTTGGCAGCAATTCCCAATCGTCGAG
>DATDNN010000040.1:0-5725 GCA_036518255.1 Allosphingosinicella sp.
CCGAACATCTTCAACGCGAAGGCGGCCGATTATCGTCCGGCGACGCAGAGCATCTTCCACGCGCCGGGGCAGGCAAGCGCGGTCTGGCTGCCGATCGTGAAATGATGCGAACCGGCGCACGGCGCGTCCGGATGGGCGCGCCGCCGGAACCGCCCTTACTGACCCACGTTAGTCGTTGAGCCGTAATGATGCGGCTGTCGCAGCGTGGGAAGGGCCTGTGCGCATTGCCCAAATTGCTCCCTTAGCGGAAGCGGTCCCGCCTCGCCTCTATGGCGGGACGGAGCGGGTGGTGTGGTGGCTCACCGAAGCTCTTGTCGAACAGGGACATGAGGTCACTCTGTTCGCCAGTGGAGATTCACGCACCTCGGCCCGACTCGTGCCCTGTTCTCCGACCGGCCTTCGATTGGCGGGCGTGCGCGATCATACTGCCTACTTATTGGCTATGCTCGATCGTGCGCGTCGAGAGGCCGATCAGTTCGACATCCTTCATTTTCATACCGATCTTCTGCAATTCCCCATGTTTCAGGATCAGGCCGGCAAATGCCTGACGACCCTGCATGGGCGACAGGATCTGCCGGATACCTGGCCCATATTCCCGGCATTTCCCGGTATGCCGCTCGTCTCTATTTCGGACAGCCAGCGCCGGCCGATGCCGGCCGCCAACTTCGTGGGGACCGTTCACCACGGCCTTCCGGAAAAGCGCATTCCCTATTCGCCTGACGGCGGCGACTATCTCGCCTTCATCGGCCGTATCTCGCCGGAAAAGCGGCCAGACCGAGCGATTGCCATCGCCACAGCGGCGGGCATTCCGCTCAAGATCGCGGCAAAGGTTGACGCCGTGGACGAAGTCTACTTCCGGCGCGAGATCGAACCTTTGCTCAATCATCCTCTGGTCGAGTTCATCGGAGAAATCGGCGATGCGCAAAAACCCGATTTCTTCGGCAACGCCCTTGCCCTCCTCTTCCCCATTAATTGGCCGGAGCCGTTCGGCCTGGTGATGATCGAGGCGATGGCGGCGGGAACACCGGTCATCGCATGGAATGCAGGGTCCGTTCCCGAAATTGTCGAAGAGGGGCGGAGCGGCTATATCGTGGATAGCATCGATCAGGCGGTAGATGCGGTCAGCCGGGTGCGGACGTTGTCGCGAAAAAGCGTGCGCGAGCGGTTCGAAGTCCGGTTTACAGCCGCGCGCATGGCATCGGATTATGTCAGGATCTACAAGCATCTGACCGGCGCAAATCCGGCGCCCGGTGGCCTGCATGATCCTAAGTCTCTAGGCTTGGAGCTCCTCTCCTATGGCTGACGAAGGGAAGGCCCGCGCCTCCTCTGCAGCTGCGATCGAGGTGCAGCCGGAGGAATATTATATCGAGGCGGAGCAGTCGCTCGTCGAACGCCCGCTCCGGACTCTAAAGCGCGACGATCTGTTCGGCGTTTTCGACATCGACGGCGATTTCGGCGCCGGCAAGGGGCCGGAGGGCCTCTATTTTCAGGATACGCGCTTCCTCTCGCGCTTCGACCTCAGGCTCAACGGCGACACGCCGCTCCTTCTCGATTCTGTGGTGCTGGAGGATAATGCGGCCTTTCTCGTCGATCTCACCAACAACGACATTCATGACGCCGAAGGCCGGGTCTGCATCACGCGCGGTACCATCTTCGCCAATCGCTGGAAATTCCTCCTCGGCCAGCATTGCTATGAACGGGTCGGCATCCGCAATTACGACAATGCCATTCAGGCGGCGCGGCTCGACCTCGCCTTCGGCGCCGACTTTGTCGACCTTTTCGAAGTGCGGGGCGAGAAGCGGAAGCTGCGCGGGGTTGGCGAGGTGGAGGTGATCTCACCCTCCCATGTCCGTCTTCGCTATCGCGGACTGGACGATGTCGTCCGGCTTACGGACATTCGCTTCAACCCCGCGCCGGACAGGCTCAGCGGGGAGGCGGCCAGTTGGGATTTCGAACTGGAACCCGACGGCCGGACCGGCATCACAATCACGGTCACCTGCAGTATCGCGGGCGAGCCCGCATCCGAGCCTCTGCCTTTTCTCGCCGCTTATCGCAGCCTGCGCCGCGCCATTCCGAGCCAGCCGTCGCTGCTCGGGGGCATGACGAGTTCGAACCCTTTGTTCGACGAGGTGATCCGGCGCGCCGCCTACGATCTCGATATGCTGATCACGGCGACGGTGACGGGCCCTTATCCTTATGCGGGTGTCCCTTGGTACAGCACCATATTCGGACGCGATGCCCTGCTCACCGCCATGCTGATCCTCCCCCAGGCGCCGGAAGTGGCGAAAGGGGTTCTGACGACGCTGGCCGCGTTGCAGGCAACCGAAATCGACGAGGCCGCGGACGCGCAGCCGGGCAAGATCCTCCACGAAATGCGGGGCGGCGAAATGGCGCGCCTCGGCGAGGTGCCTTTCCGCCGCTATTACGGCACGGTCGATGCGACCCCGCTCTTCGTAATGCTCGCCGACGCCTATCACACCCGCACCGGCGATCTCGCCACCATCCGCCGCCTCTGGCCGAATATCGAGGCGGCGCTGCGGTGGATCGACGATTATGGCGATGCCGACGGCGACGGGTTCGTTGAATATAGCCGGATGACGGAACAGGGCCTCTCCAACCAGGGCTGGAAGGATAGCCACGATGCGATCTTCCATGCGGACGGGAGCCTCGCTGAAGGGCCCATCGCCCTGTGCGAGGTGCAGGCCTATGTCTACGCGGCCAAGCGCGGCGCGGCCAATATGGGCCGTATGCTGGGCCTCGAAGAACAGGCGCTGGCCTGGGAGGAAGATGCCGATCGCCTGCAGAAGCTCTTCGAAGAGCAATTCTGGCTCGAGGATCTCCAGACCTATGCCCTGGCGCTCGATGGCCAGCACCGCCCCTGCCGGGTGCGCACGTCCAATGCGGGCCACGCCCTTTTCGGCGGGATCGCTTCGAAGGAACGGGCGGAGCTGATCGCGCGCCAGTTCATGGATCGCATCTTCTACACCGGCTGGGGCATCCGCACCGTCGCGACGGGTGAGACGCGCTACAATCCCATGTCCTACCATAACGGCTCGGTCTGGCCGCACGACAATGCGGTGATCGCATTGGGTCTCGCCCGTTACGGTTTCCAGAAGGAAGCGGCGAAGATTTTCGAGGGATTGTTCACCGCCGCCTCGTTCGACGAGATGCATCGCCTGCCGGAGCTGTTCTGCGGCTTCCGCCGCCGCCCCGGCCGGGGCCCGACCGCTTATCCCGTCGCCTGCGCTCCCCAAGCCTGGGCGGCGGCCGCGCCCTTTGCCCTCCTCTCCGCCTGCCTCGGTATGAAGATTGACGATGGAAAGGAACATCTGCGCTTCACCACGCCTGTCCTCCCCGATTTCATCGGCACTTTGTACATGCCGAACGTAAAGGTCGGCACCTCCCGCCTCAGCCTCCGCCTCGAACGGCACGATAATGACGTGACCTTCGCCGTCCTTAAGAGAACGGGCGAGGCGAAAGTGATGATCGTGAAATGATGGACGCAGAGCCGCGCCAGAACCAGCCAACCCCGGGCAATTTTCCCAAATAAACCCTTTTGGTTATATAGACGTGTCATGACAAACCATGAAAGCACCCCGGCCGCCCTCATCCTCTCCCTCCAGTGCGACCGCGCGGCGCCTCCGCCCCGCCCGGCGAGGATCCCTTCGCCCGCTTCGCCGCCCTCTCATTCACCCCCGTCCCGCGCAAGAAACAGCGCCGCGATAAACGCCTCCTGCGGGATCGACACGCTGCCATATTCCCGCATCCTTTTCTTCCCATGAGAGCGGCTTCCTTGATCCCCCGGATCAAGGGTCCGCTCTCATTTCATGCTTTTCCAGCAAGTGGAAAAAGGAAGGCTAGCTTTCGTCTCCCATACGGAGAGCGGCGATGAAGGCTTCCTGAGGAATCGAGACTGATCCGTACTCGCGCATCCTCTTTTTGCCTTCCTTTTGTTTTTCTAAGAGCTTCCGCTTACGCGTGGCGTCGCCGCCATAGCATTTGGCGGTGACGTCCTTGCGCAGCGCGGCGATGGTTTCGCGGGCGATCACCTTGCCGCCGATCGCGGCCTGGATCGGGATTTTGAAGAGGTGGCGGGGGATCAGGTCCTTCAGCCGCTCGCACATGTGGCGGCCGCGCGCTTCGGCCTGGCTGCGGTGGACGATCATGGAGAGGGCGTCGACCGGCTCGGCATTGACCAGGATATTCATCTTCACAAGGTCGCCCTCGCGGTGGCCGATCTGGTGATAGTCGAAGCTCGCATAGCCGCGGCTGATGCTCTTCAGGCGATCGTAAAAGTCGAAGACGACTTCGTTTAGCGGCAGTTCGTAGGTGAGCTGCGCGCGGCCCGCGACATAGGTCAGATTCTTCTGGATGCCGCGGCGGTCCTGGCAGAGCTTCAGGATGGGGCCGAGATATTCGTCGGGGACGTAGATGGTCGCTTCGATCCACGGTTCCTCGATGCTTTCGATCCGGTTGGGATCGGGCATATCGGCCGGGTTGTGCAGCTCGATCGTCTTCGCGGCCTCGTCCTTCGTATGGCGAAGGTGCAGGCGATAGACGACGCTCGGCGCCGTGGTGATGAGGTCAAGATCATATTCGCGGGTTAGCCGCTCCTGAATGATCTCGAGGTGGAGGAGGCCGAGGAAGCCGCAGCGGAAGCCGAAGCCCAATGCCGCGCTGCTTTCCATTTCGAAGGAGAAGCTGGCGTCGTTGAGGCGCAGCTTGGAGATGCTTTCGCGGAGCTTCTCGAAATCGTTGGCGTCGACCGGGAAGAGGCCGCAGAACACCACGGGCTGCACTTCCTTGAAGCCTTCCAGCGCCTGCGCCGCGGGCTTTTTCACGTCGGTGATCGTGTCGCCGACGCGGGTCTGGGCGATTTCCTTGATCTGCGCGGTGATGAAGCCGACTTCGCCGGGGCCAAGCTCGGGCAAATTCTCGATCTTCGGGCGGAAGGCGCCGACGCGGTCGACCAGATGCTGGGTGCCGGCCTGCATGAACTTGATGTTCTGGCCCTTCTTGATCACGCCGTCGATGACGCGGATCAGGATGACGACGCCAAGATAGGGGTCGTACCAGGAGTCGACGAGCATCGCTTTCAGCGGCGCGTCGCGGTCGCCCTTGGGCGCGGGGATTTTGGTGACGATGGCTTCCAGGATTTCGTCGATGCCGATGCCGCTCTTCGCGGACGCGAGCACCGCTTCGTCGGCGGGAAGGCCAATAATGTCCTCGATCTCCGCCTTCACCTTGTCCGGCTCCGCGGCGGGGAGGTCGATCTTGTTGATCACCGGCACGATTTCATGGTCGTGCTCTATCGATTGGTAGACGTTGGCGAGCGTCTGCGCCTCCACCCCCTGCGCCGCGTCCACGACGAGGAGGGCGCCCTCGCACGCGGCAAGGCTGCGCGACACTTCATAGGCGAAGTCCACGTGGCCCGGTGTGTCCATGAGGTTCAGGACATATTTCTCGCCGTCCTTCGCGGTATAATCCAGGCGCACCGTCTGCGCCTTGATCGTAATCCCGCGCTCCTTCTCGATATCCATATTATCAAGGACTTGCGCGGACATCTCCCGCTCGGAAAGCCCCCCCGTCCGCTGGATCAGCCGGTCGGCCAGCGTCGACTTCCCATGGTCGATATGCGCGATGATGGAAAAATTGCGGATCTTGGATAGGTCGGTCATGTTGCGGGCGCGATAGCATTGCCCGCCGCTCCCGCCAATCAGCTATA
>DATDNN010000041.1:0-8925 GCA_036518255.1 Allosphingosinicella sp.
GCCCGCGCGGACCGGCCGGAGGCGCAGCGCACCGTGGCGGTGGAAAAGCTTGCCGCGGCCCTGTTTCAGGACTTCCCCGGTGTATCGGGCCAGACTATCAGGGTGCCATGACCCTATCCATTTCGAGCGCCTTTGACGGCGGCAATATTCGTCTGGTCGCCATTGACGGCGATCGCGTAGATCTTGAAATCGTTCACGATCATCAGTCCGAATTCTATCAATGGTTCTATTTCCGCCTCACCGGGGCGGAGGGCCGCGACATGGAATTGCGAATCCTCAATTGCGCCGGTTCGGCCTATCCGCACGGATGGGACAATTATCGCGCCTGCATTTCCTATGATCGCGAGGAATGGACGCGGACGGACACGGATTACAAGGACGGCGTCCTCACCATTCGCGTGACGCCCGCCGCCGGCAGCCTGTGGGTCGCTTATTTCGCCCCCTATACGATGGAGCGGCATCACGATCTCGTCGCCGCCATCGCCGCCCATCCCGACGTCGAATATCGCTCGCTCGGCCAGACGCTCGACGGGCAGGAGCTCGATTATTTCCGGATCGAGGGCGGCCCCTTGCAGGTCTGGCTCTACGCCCGGCAGCATCCGGGGGAGACGATGGCCGAATGGTGGATGGAAGGGGCGCTGGAAAAGCTGCTCGACGATGCCGACCCCGTCGCCCGCCGCCTCCGCGAGAAGGCGACCTTCCACATCGTACCCAACATGAATCCGGATGGATCGCGGCGCGGGCATCTGCGCACCAATGCGGCGGGCATCAACCTCAACCGCGAGTGGCACGAACCCTCGCTCGAAAAGAGTCCTGAGGTCTTCCATGTCCGGAACGAGATGGACCGGACCGGCGTCGATTTCGCGATGGACGTCCATGGCGACGAGGCGATCGCCGCCAACTTCCTCGCGGGCTTCGAAGGCATTCCTTCCTGGAAGAAGGAGCAGCAGGCGCTGTTCGATCTGTTCGCGCAAAAGCTCGTCGCCCTCTCACCCGATTTCCAGACGGAAAAAGGCTATGAGATCGCCGCACCCGGCAAGGCGAACCTTTCCATGTCGACAGCCCAGCTCGCCGAACGGTTCGGCGCCATTTCGATGACGCTGGAAATGCCCTTCAAGGATAACGAGGAATTGCCCGATCCGCACTATGGCTGGTCGCCGGACCGGAGCCGGAGCCTGGGGAAAAGCTGCCTGGATGCGCTGCACGCCATCCTTCCGGACCTCGAAAAGCGCAAGAAGTAAATCATGCCCAAACTCGTGCTGATCCGCCACGGCCAATCGGCGTGGAATCTCGAAAACCGCTTCACCGGCTGGTGGGACGTCGATCTCACCGAACAGGGCGCAGCCGAAGCCAAGGAGGCCGGGGCGCTTATGGCGTCCAAGGGACTCGATTTCGACCTTTGCTTCACCAGCCTCCAAACGCGGGCGATCAAGACGCTGCACCTTGCGCTCGAAAGCATGGGGCGGCTCTGGCTCCCCGTCGAGAAACATTGGCGCCTGAACGAGCGCCATTATGGCGGCCTCACCGGCCTCAACAAGGCCGAGATGATGGCGAAGGTGGGTGAGGAGCAGGTGCATATCTGGCGCCGCTCCTTCGACATTCCGCCACCTGCGCTGGAGGCGGGAAGCGCCTTCGATCTCACCAACGACCGCCGCTATGCGGGGATCGACATACCCAATACCGAAAGCCTCAAGGACACGATCGCCCGCGTGCTTCCCTATTGGGACAGCCGCATCGCGCCCGCGCTCAAGAATGGCGAACGCGTGCTCATCTCCGCCCACGGCAATTCGCTCCGTGCGCTCGTGAAGCATCTGTCCAACATCCCGGACGATGAAATCACCGGCCTCGAAATTCCGACCGGTCAGCCTATTGTCTACGAACTGGACGAAGGGCTGAACGCCACCGATCGCTATTATCTGAAGGACCGCTGACCGGCGCTCCTGCGCAAGCAAGGGCACCGGCGTTGCGCAGTCGCACGCCCCCCGCTAGACGTGCCCCTACGCCGCACGAAGAAGGACGGAAATGGCAGAAGAAGCGCCGCGCGTCGGCATCATCATGGGCAGCCAGTCCGACTGGGAAACCATGCGCCATGCGGCCGATACGCTGGCCGCGCTTGGCGTGCCCCATGAAACGCGCATCGTCTCCGCCCATCGCACGCCCGATCGGCTCTATGATTATGCGAAGACAGCCGCGGACCGCGGCCTCCGCGCCATTATCGCGGGCGCGGGCGGCGCGGCGCACCTCCCCGGCATGGCGGCGTCGATGACGCGGCTTCCGGTGCTTGGCGTGCCGGTGGAATCGAAGGCCCTGTCCGGCATGGACAGCCTGCTTTCCATCGTCCAGATGCCCGCCGGCATCCCGGTCGGCACGCTCGCCATCGGCAAGGCGGGCGCGGTCAACGCCGCCTTGCTCGCCGCCGCGATGCTCGCGACAAACGATCCTGCCCTTGCCCAGCGGCTTGAGGATTGGCGGGCCAACCAAACCAGCAGCGTGGCGCACGAACCCCAGTGATCGTCCCGCCTGGCTCCACCATCGGCATCGTCGGCGGCGGCCAGCTCGGCCGGATGCTGGCGATGGCGGCAGCCCGGCTCGGCTATAAGGTTCATATCTACGCGCCCGACGAAGCGCCGCCGGCCGCTGAGGTCGCCGCCCATTTCACGCGCGGCGCCTATGACGATGAAGCCGCGCTTGCCTGCTTCGGCGCCAGCGTCGATGTCGCCACTTACGAGTTCGAGAATATCGCCGCCGCGCCGCTCGCCGCCCTCGCGGGCGCCGCGCCGCTCCATCCGCCGGTGAAGGCGCTCGAAATCGCGCAGGACCGGCTCCTCGAAAAGCGGTTCGTCGAAAGCCTGGGCGGCCGTCCCGCCCCGTTCGCGGCGGTGGACGATCTGGCGAGCCTTGACGCCGCGCTCGGCCGGATCGGCGCGCCCGCAATCCTCAAGACCCGCCGCTTCGGCTATGACGGCAAGGGGCAGGCGCGTATCCTCGATGCCGGGGATGGCGAAGCGGCCTTCGCCTCGCTGAACGGCGCTCCGGCCGTGCTGGAAGGCTTCGTCACCTTCGACGCTGAATTCTCGATCCTCCTCTGCCGCGGCGCGTCCGGCGAGATCGTCGTCTGGGATGCGCCCCGCAACGTCCATGTCGACGGCATATTGGATCGTTCAACCGTTCCCGCTGGCCCCGATCTCGCGCCGATGATCGAGGAAGCGGCCGCGCTCGCCCGCCGCGTCGCCGACGCGCTTGACTATGTCGGTGTGCTGGCGATGGAGTTCTTCGCGGGCAAGGACGGGCCGGTGTTCAACGAAATGGCGCCGCGCGTGCACAATAGCGGACACTGGACGATCGAGGGCGCGATCACCTCTCAGTTCGAAAACCACATCCGTGCCGTATGCGGCCTGCCGCTCGGATCGCCCGCCCTTGCCGCGCCTGCGGTCGAGATGGTGAACCTCATTGGCAGCGACGCCGACGACTGGCGCGCCATCCTCTCCGATCCCGCCGCGCACCTCCATCTCTACGGCAAGGGCGAAGCGCGCCCCGGCCGCAAGATGGGCCATGTAACCAAGCTCCTTATCGGAGCATTCGCCTGAATCGCGTCCCGGCAAAGGCCGGGACCCAGCTTCACGTTATCGAGATGGGCCCCGGCCCTCGCCGGGGCACCTGTTCCAATCGCTTATTTCAGGGCCATCACCTCGATCGGCAGGCCGAGCTTTTCGAGCTGCGGCCGCACCGCCTTGGCATCGCCGACGACCACCCAGACGAGCTTGCCCGGATCGATCGCCGCCCGCGCCGCCTTGTCGAGATCGGCGGCGGTGAGCGCCCGGTAACGGCTGGCGAGCGTCTCCTGATAATTGTCCGGCCGCTTGTAGAGCGCGTTGTTCTGCATCGCGCCGAGGATCGCGGGCGAGGTTTCATAGCTGCCCGGCAGTTCGCGGATAGCGCCGTTGATCGTGCGGACAAGCTCCGCCGCGGTAACGCCATTCTTGCCGAGGAAGCCCTTCATCTGCTCCTGCAGCGCCGCGATGGCCGGGCCGGTCTGGTTGGCCTGGACCGGCGCGAAGACGAGATAAGGCACCTGATGCTCGGTCTGGTAGACGATGCCCGACACGCCATAGCTCCAGCCCTTGGTCTCGCGCAGGTCCATGTTGAGGCGCGAGAGGAAATCGCCGCCCAGCACGTCGTTCGCCGTGATCAGGGTCAGGATATTCTGATCCGTCCCGACGACCGGCATGATCTCGCCCGCCAGGATCATCGACTGCGGCGATTGCGGCCGGTCGATCAGCACGATGCGCGGCTTGGCGGCCGGCGTCGCCTGGGCGAAATCCTTCACGCCCTTCACGTCCTGAGGCGCCGTCCAGTTGCCGAAACGGGCTTCAAGGAGTGGCTTCACGTCGGCGAGCGTCGTGTCGCCCACCACGAAGATCTCGGCATTGTCCGGCCGGATCCAGCGGCGGTGCGCCGCGACCACATCGTCGCGCGTGATGGCGGCAAGGGCCTGCGGACTGCCCGAACCCGTGAACGGCACGCCATAGGGATGGCGGTCGCCGAACACGAGCGGCGGCAGCGTCCGCATCGCGATGCCGGTGGGGCTGGTGAGTTCCGACGCAATGCCCGCCAGCTGCTGGCCGCGCAGACGCTCCACCTCGCTCGGCGCGAAGGCCGGATTCTTGACGACATCGGCAAGGAGATCGAGCGATGGACCGAGATTAGCCGACAGTGCGGTGAGCGTCGCCGTGGTACGATCAAGCTTCGAAGAAACGTCCACGGACGCACCAAGCCGCTCCTGCGCTTCGGCGAGCTGGCGGGAATCGAGCGACGTCGTTCCCTCTTCCATCAAGGCCGCCATCAGCCGCTGGAGGCCGAGCTTGTCCTTCGGATCGGACGCATAGCCCGCATCGAATTGCAGCGAGACGAGGACGACCGGCACCGCCGCCCGCCGGGCGAAGGCTACCTTCATGCCGTTGGACAGGGTGGTGCGCTCGATATCGGGGAAATCGAGATCGGCGATCGGGCCCACTTCCGGCAGCTTCGAACGATCGACGTCGACGAAGCTCTTCGGCATCGGCGCGAGCGGCTGTTCGCCCGCTTTCGGCGTCCGGTAATAACGCGGCGCGGAGAAGGCCGAACCCTTGCTGGCCCCCGCTTCCTCATAGGCGTCGCGTTCGCCGGGAACGACCCGCAGCGCATAGACCGGGCGGCTGAGCCATTTCTGCAGCGCCGTACGCACCTCGGCCGGCGTCACCGTCGAATAAGCGAGGAGCTGTTTCTTGTAGAATTCGGGGTCGTTCAGATAAAGTTCGCCCTCGGCGAGCGCGACGGCCTTGCCGCCGAAACCGCCCACCTGCTCCAGCCCCCGGATGCGGCTCGACACCTGAGTCATCGCCACGCGGCGGACCTCGTCTTCGGTGGGGCCGTTGGCAATGAGGTCGGCGAGGATGGCATCGAGCCGCGCCGCCACCGCGTCGGCGTCCGCGCCGGGCTTCACGTCCACCTGCACTTCGAACATGCTCATCCGCTGGAACGGCTGGACATTCGCCGACACCCGCACCGCCGTCTGGTCCTTGCGCACCAGTTCATTGTCGAGACGGGAGCTGGCGAGGCCGCCGAGCACCGACGCGCCGACGTCGAGCGGCACGAGATCGGGATCGCCAAGGCCGGGCACGATCCAGTCGCGATAGAGGCGGACATTGGCGACCCGGTCCTTCATCACTTCGGATACCGGCGCGGCCAGCGTCGGCACGCTCGCGGCGGCGGGCGTGTTCACCGGTCCCTTCGGAATGTCGCCGAAATATTTCTGGACGAGCGTCCTGGCGGTGGCGAGATCGATATCGCCCGCCAGCACCAGCACCGAATTGTTGGGGCCATATTTGTCGCGGAACCACTGTTTCACGTCGGCAAGGCTCGCGCTATCGAGATCGGCCATCGATCCGATCGTCGAGTGGCGATAGGGATGGCCGTCCGGGAAGAGTGCGGCAAGCTGCGCATATTCGACAAGGCCGAAGGGCTGGTTGTCGCCCTGCCGCTTCTCGTTCTGGACGACGCCGCGCTGGTTATCGAGCTTCTCCTGCGTCACCGCGCCGAGCAGGTGGCCCATGCGGTCGCTTTCGAGGAAGAGCGCGGTCTCAAGCGCCGCCTTCGGCACAGTTTCGAAATAATTGGTGCGGTCGAACCAGGTGGTGCCGTTGAAATCGGTCGCGCCGACCTGCTTCAGCGGCTCGAAGAAATCGCCCGGCGCATTTTCCGAACCGTTGAACATCAGATGTTCGAAGAGGTGGGCGAAGCCGGTCTTGCCCTTCGGCTCGTCCTTCGATCCGACATTGTACCAGACGGATACGGCGACGACCGGCGCCTTGTGATCCTCATGGACCAGCACCCGCAGGCCGTTGTCGAGCGTGAAGCGCTGATAGGGAATATCCACCGTCCGAACCAGGCTGGCGAGCGGCGCATTCTCCGCCGCCGGAGCCGTTGCGGCCGTTTTCGGCGCTTCCGCATTCGGTGCGGCGCATCCGGCAAGGAGGAGGGCGGCGGCCGCGGTCAGGGCGGCAAAGGTCCGGCGCATCATCTGTTCCCTTTGATGTTCAGCGGTTTTTCGGGGGCGGAGGATAACGCAAAGACGCCCCCATGCAACCGCCTCCGGAATGAAAATAGCCCTGGCCCTTGTGTTGCACATCGGCAACACTACATCCGGGGAAGAGGCAGAAAGGGGTCGTCCATGAACCTTGAGAAATTCACCGAGCGCGCACGCGGATTCCTGCAGGCGGCGCAGACCGTCGCCGTCCGGCTCAACCACCAGCGCATCGCGCCCGAGCATCTGTTGAAGGCGCTGATCGAGGACGATCAGGGCATGGCCTCCGGCCTCATCGCCCGCGCCGGGGGCAGCGCCGAAGTGGCCGCGCGCAAGGTGGACGAAGCGCTCGCCCGCATTCCCGCCGTGTCGGGCAGCGGCGCCGGCTCGCCCCCCGGCCTCGACGGCGAAAGCCTGCGTGTCCTCGATTCGGCCGAGCAGATCGCGAAGCAGGCGGGCGATTCCTACGTCACCGTCGAAAGGCTGCTCCTGGCCCTCGCCCTCGCGACCACGACCGCCGCCGGCAAGGCGCTTGCCGACGCCGGGCTCCGGCCGGAAAGGCTCAACGCCGCAATCAACGAACTGCGCGGCGGCCGCACCGCCGACACCGCTTCGGCCGAAGACCGCTATGACGCGCTCAAGAAATTCGCCCGCGACCTCACCCAGGCCGCGCGCGACGGCAAGCTCGATCCTGTAATAGGCCGGGACGAAGAGATCCGCCGCACCATCCAGGTTCTCGCCCGCCGTACCAAGAACAATCCCGTGCTGATCGGCGAGCCGGGCGTCGGCAAGACCGCGATCGCCGAAGGCCTCGCACTCCGCATCGCCAATGGCGACGTGCCCGACACGCTGAAGGACCGCCGCGTCATGGCGCTCGACATGGGCGCCCTCATCGCCGGGGCGAAATATCGCGGCGAGTTCGAGGAGCGGCTGAAGGGCGTGCTCGACGAGGTGAAGGGCGCCGCGGGCGAAATCATCCTGTTCATCGACGAGATGCACACCCTGATCGGCGCCGGCAAATCCGAAGGCGCGATGGACGCGGGCAATCTTTTGAAGCCCGCCCTCGCGCGCGGCGAGCTCCACTGCATCGGCGCGACGACGCTCGGCGAATATCAGAAATATGTCGAGAAGGATCCCGCCCTCCAGCGCCGCTTCCAGCCCGTGTTCGTCGGAGAGCCCACGGTCGAGGACACCATCTCGATCCTGCGCGGCCTGAAGGAGAAATATGAGCTGCATCATGGCGTTCGCATCACCGACGGCGCCATCGTCGCGGCCGCGACCCTTTCCAACCGCTACATCACCGACCGCTTCCTGCCCGACAAGGCGATCGACCTCATGGACGAGGCCGCTTCGCGCCTGCGCATGGAGGTGGAATCGAAGCCGGAAGAGATCGAAAATCTCGACCGCCGCATCATCCAGCTTAAGATCGAGCGGGAGGCGCTGAAGAAGGAAACCGACAAGGCGTCATTGGACCGCCTCGCCGCGCTCGAAGGCGATCTGGCCGAGTTCGAGCAGCAGTCGAGCGAACTCACCGCGCGCTGGAAAGCCGAGAAGGACAAGATCCAGGCGGAGGCAAAGCTGAAGGAGCAGCTCGACGCCGCTCGGCTGGAGCTTGAGCAGGCCCAGCGCGGCGGCGACCTCGCCCGCGCCGGGGAGCTCAGCTACGGTACGATCCCCCAGCTTGAAAAGCAGTTGCAGGACGCGCAGGCCGCGAGCCAGAGCGCGATGCTGCGCGAGGAAGTGACGGGCGAGGATATCGCCGCCGTCGTCTCGCGCTGGACCGGCATTCCCGTCGACAAGATGCTGGAAGGCGAGCGCGAGAAATTGCTCCAGATGGAGGAGTGGCTCGGACGCCGCGTCATCGGCCAGAGGGATGCGGTGGAGGCCGTGAGCCGCGCCGTTCGGCGCTCCCGCGCGGGCCTACAGGATCCGAACCGGCCCCTCGGCTCCTTCCTGTTCCTTGGCCCGACCGGCGTTGGCAAGACCGAGCTCACCAAAGCGCTCGCCGAATTCCTGTTCGACGATCCCCACGCGATGGTCCGCATCGACATGTCGGAATATATGGAAAAGCATGCCGTCGCCCGCCTGATCGGCGCGCCGCCCGGCTATGTCGGCTATGAAGAAGGCGGCGTCCTCACCGAAGCCGTGCGCCGCCGGCCCTATCAGGTCATCCTGTTCGACGAGGTCGAGAAGGCCCATGCGGACGTCTTCAACGTCCTCCTCCAGGTGCTGGACGACGGCCGCCTGACCGACGGTCAGGGCCGGACGGTCGATTTCCGCAACACGCTCATCGTGCTGACGTCGAATCTCGGCAGCGAGGTTCTGGCGGCCCTGCCGGAGGATGCGGATATGCGCAAAGCGCG
>DATDNN010000042.1:0-4248 GCA_036518255.1 Allosphingosinicella sp.
CCTGAACAACGAGGATTGGCTCCGGCATTTCGGCCGCTTCGCGCCGCTGCCCGGCAATCTGCCCGAGCCGCTGGCGCTCCGCTATCACGGCCACCAGTTCCGCACTTACAATCCCGATCTTGGCGACGGCCGCGGCTTCCTGTTCGCGCAGCTCCGCGACGGCGGCGGACGCCTGCTGGACCTTGGCACCAAGGGTTCGGGGCAGACCCCCTACAGCCGCTTCGGCGACGGGCGGCTGACGCTGAAGGGCGGCGTGCGCGAAATCCTCGCCACCGAGATGCTGGAGGCGCTCGGCGTCAACACGTCCCGCACCTTCTCGCTCGTCGAAACCGGCGAAGCGCTGCACCGGGGCGACGAACCCTCCCCCACCCGCTCCGCCGTTCTCGTCCGCCTCAGCCACGGCCATATCCGCATCGGCACCTTCCAGCGGCTCGCTTATTTCCAGGATGCCGAAGCGATGCGGCGGCTAGTCGAATATTGCCTGACGCACTTCTTCGGGTGTGATGACGAGAAGGCTCGTCATTGCGAGGCGCGCAGCGGCGAAGCGATCCAGCCCGTGGCCGGGTTCGGTGCCCGTGGATTGCTTCGCTCCGCTCGCAATGACGAAGCAGGTGGAGACCAAGGGGCTGATGAAGCCCTCGGAGAAGGTGCGGATGCCGTAGCCCGCTTCTTCGCCGAAGTCGCAAAGGGCTGCGCGCGCCTCGCCGCCTCTTACATCGCGGCGGGCTTCGTTCACGGCGTGCTCAACACCGACAATATCAACGTGACGGCCGAAAGTTTCGACTACGGCCCCTGGCGTTTCACGCCAATGTGGGACGGCCATTTCACCGCCGCCTATTTCGATGAGACCGGCCTTTACTCGTTCGGTCGCCAGCCCGAGGCGATCCACTGGAACCTCGTCCAGCTCGCCGCCTCCCTGCGCCTCATCGCCGAAGCCGACGCGCTGACGCCCGCCATCGAAGCCTTTCCGGACCTGTTCCGAAAGGAACTCGCCGCTGCCATGCTTTGGCGTCTTGGCGTCAAACCGAGGGACGAAGCCGAGGACGCCGCCCTCCTTCTCGCCATCGAAAGGGCGCTCGTCGAAAAGATCGTGACCATCGACCGTTTCTTCTTCGACTGGCGCGGCGGGCGCCTACGGGGCGACGCGCGGGAGACCGGCGCGGACGGCGATGCGAAGGAGGCCGCTGCAATGCAGAGTGCAAACCTTCCAGGCGCCGCCACGCACCCTGCGCCAGGAGAAGGCCTTTCATCGCTCCCTTATAAGGAAACATCTCCTTATAAGGCGCAAGCCTTTGCCGAGTTCCGGAAAAAGGTCGCTGCTTATGAGCCTGTGAGCGACGCCCTCTCCCACGTTTACTGGTCCGATGACGCGCCTTGCTCGCTCCATATCGAGGAGGTGGAATCCATCTGGGCCGCCATCGACGAAAGGGACGATTGGCGCCCGCTCCAGGACAAAATCGCGGCCATGCGCCGGATGGGTGAAGCCTTGCGCGGCGCTTGACCGTTGGAGCCAAACATGGTGGGGCATTCCCCGCATTGCGGAAGGGTTTTATGAGCGAAATTCTCGTTTCGACGGAGCCGGCGACCGGCCGGAAGATCTGGGAAAGCCCGGTCGGCAATGTCGATGCGGAGGTGGCTGCCGCCCGCGCCGCCTTCCCCGCCTGGGCCGCCGAACCGCTCGCCTTCCGGACCGAAGCTTTGCGGCGCTTTGCCAATACGGTGCGCACCCACCAGGCGGAGTTCGCCGATCTGATCGCCCGCGAGACGGGAAAGCCCCTATGGGAGGCGACCACCGAAACCGAAGCGGTGATCAACAAGGTCGAAATCTCGATCAACGCTTATTCCGAACGGAGCGCGCATCATCGCGCCGAAGGGGCGCTGGGCGCGAAGGTAGTGCTACGTCACAAGCCGCACGGCGTGCTCGCGGTGCTCGGCCCCTATAATTTTCCGGCCCATCTGCCGAACGGGCATATCGTGCCAGCGCTGCTCGCCGGCAATGCGATCGTGTTCAAGCCGTCCGAAAAGACGCCCGCGACCGGCCAGATCCTCGTGAAGCTGTTCCAGGAGGCGGGCATACCCGAAGGCGTCGTCCGCTGTCTCGTCGGCGGCGTTGAGCAAGGCAAGGCGCTCGCCGCCCATCCCGGCATCGACGGCCTGCTCTTCACCGGATCGGCGCGCGCGGGCGTATCGCTCCATCGCCAGTTCGCCGAAACGCCGCAGAAGATCCTCGCCCTGGAAATGGGCGGCAACAATCCGATCGTCATCTGGGATGCGGGCGATGCGGAGGCCGCGGCGACCATCGTCGCCCAATCCGCCTTTCTCTCGGCCGGGCAAAGGTGCAGCAACGCCCGCCGCCTGATCGTGAAGGACGGGATGGAGGAAAAGCTGCTGGCCGCCCTGGTGAAGATCGTCGACCGGATGATCGTTGGCGAACCGCATGCCAAGCCTGCCCCCTTCATGGGCCCGGTGATCGACAATGGTGCCGCCGATCAGCTCCAGGTCGCTTATGCCGCGCTGGTGGAAAAAGGCGCGCGGGTGATCCGTCCGCTGGAGCGGCGCGACCCCGCTTTGCCCTTCCTCTCGCCCGCCATCCTAGACGTCACCGATGTTCAGGACCGGCCCGACGAAGAATTGTTCGGCCCCGTCCTCCAGATCATCCGCGTGTCCGATTTCGACGCCGCCATCGCGGAGGCGAATAACACCGCCTACGGCCTTTCCGCCGCGCTTGTCGGCGGCAGCCCAGAATTGTTCGAACGTTTCTGGACCCATGTCCGCGCCGGGGTGATCAACTGGAACAAGCCCACCAACGGCGCGCCTTCCAACCAGCCTTTCGGCGGCGTTGGCCTCTCCGGCAATCACCGCCCCAGTGCCTACTATGCCGCCGATTATTGCGCCTATCCGGTGGTGTCCTCGGAAGCCGAACAGATCAGGGGCGCGATCGCGACCGGTCTCCGCGACTGGCAGGATCCGAACCTGCTGGAGGATTGATACACTTTCAGTCCCCGCGCACGGAGCGGGCCGTCTTCCGATAGGCGTCGATGACAGGGCCGAATACGCGGTCCCAGTTATAGGCGGCGCTTGCCTTCACCGCCGCTTCGCCAAGCGCGCGCCGCGTCTCGCGCGAACGGATCAGCCTTTCGACCGCGTCGGCATAGGCTTCGACGCCGCTTGCCGGAACCAGCAGGCCGGTGCGGCCATTCTCGATCAGCGTGGCGGCGCTCGGCACGTCGGCGCTGACGACGGCAAGGCCGCTCGCCATCGCCTCCAGATTGACGTTGCCGAACGCTTCGGTCGCGCTGGGATTGAGGAGGATGTCGGCGCTGGCGATGGCGCGCGCAAGCTCCGGCCCGTCGATATGCCCTAGGAACAGGGCATCGCCCAGCCGTGCCGCGAAATGGGCATGGGCCGGCCCCTCGCCGATCACCAGCGGCCGGACGGCGAGGCCGCGCCGCCGCAGGGCCGCGACGGTGTCCGCGAAAATGTCGAGGCCCTTTTCGAGCACCAGCCTCCCCAGGAACAGCAGGATAGCCTCCTCCCCCTCGCCATAGCCTTGCGCACGCCGCCATTCCGCGTCGCGGCGGAAAGGGCCGAACAGCGCGTGATCGACGCCCCGGGTCCAGATGCCCATCTTCCCGCCCCACCCTTCGGCCGCGAATTCCCGCGCCACGGCCTGGCTCGGGACGAGGATGAAATCGCTCTCCTCATAGAAACGATGGAGCCGCCGCCGCGCCCATCCGGTCAGAAAGCCGAGATGATAATAGACAAGATATTTTTCGAAGCGGGTATGAAGGCTGGTCACCACCGGAACCCCGATCGTCCGCGCATGATGCTGGGCGCTGGTTCCCAGCCAGTCGGGCGCGGACAGGTGGAAATGGGTGGGGCGGAAGCGGGCGATATCTTCCTTCGCCTCCTTCGTAAGCCGCGGCGCGATGCGATATTCGCGGCGGCCGGGGATCGGGAAGCTCGGGATCGACACCAGATCGCCCACGGGTGCGAAGGCCGGTCTCGCCACCGTCGGCGCATAAACCCGCACGGCGGCGCCATGCGCGAGGAGATATCCGGACAGATGGTTGAGCGCCCGGTTCGCCCCATCCCGCACGCAATTGTAATTCCCCGAAAACAGCGCGATGCGGAGGCCGGACGCGTCCGTCAGCGAGCCCGGAATGGCTGCGGCAGATGAAAAAGACTGATCGCCGGAACGCTCCATGCGGCGCACCCCTTCGGTGTCCTGGAATATCGGGTCTGGAA
>DATDNN010000043.1:0-3278 GCA_036518255.1 Allosphingosinicella sp.
TATGTCGCCAAATTCTATCGTTACGACGATGGGGACGGACGCGGACCCTACAGGCTGGACAATATGGCTAGCCCAACCCCGCGGCCGAACATGATGTACGATTGGCGCGGCTATGCTCATCCTTCCAAAGGCTGGCGCTACCAGCGCGATTCCATGCAGCGCCTGCATGACGAAGGCCGCCTTCATTATCCGTCGCAGCAGGACGGTGCGCCCGACTTCAGCAAGCGTATCGCCCTCAAACGGTACCTGAGCGAGCAGGAAGGATCGATCATCACCAACATCTGGACGGATATCCAGCCACTTCATTCGCAAACGCAGGAGCGGCTCGGCTATCCGACGCAGAAGCCCGTCGCGCTTCTTGAGCGCATCATATCGGCCTCGTCCAATCCCGGCAACGTGGTGCTCGACCCCTTTTGCGGTTGCGGCACGGCGATCCACGCCGCGCAGAAGCTCGGGCGGCGCTGGATCGGCATCGACGTCACCCACCTCGCCATCTCGCTCATCGAACGGCGGATGAAGGATGCCTTCCCGGACGCATCCTTCACCGTCGAAGGCACACCGCGCGACCTCGCCTCCGCGCTCGATCTCGCCCGCCGCAACAAATATCAGTTCCAGTGGTGGGCGGTCTCGCTGGTCGACGGCATTCCCCATGACGGCAAGAAGAAGGGCGCGGACGGCGGCATTGACGGCCTCATCTACTTTCGCCCCGATGGCAAGCGAACGGAGAAAGCGCTGATCTCCGTCAAGGGCGGTCAGACTGTCGGCGTCACGATGATCCGCGATCTTCACAGCGCCATGGAGCGGGAGAAGGCGCCGATCGGCATCTTCATCACAGCCGCGCCGCCCACCGCGCCCATGCTGCGCGAGGCGGCGGCGGTCGGCCGCTTCACCGACGAGTTCGACCGCAGCTGGCCGAGGCTCCAGATCCTGACACTGGAGGAGCTCTTTCAGGGCAAGCGCCCCGCTCTGCCCTTCCCCGATCCGCTAGCGGTATTGCGAAAATCCCGGCGCGAACAGACGCAGCTGCAAACCAGCTTGCTCTGACCTCCTCCGCCATTCCCG
Organism: Allosphingosinicella sp.; assembly: GCA_036518255.1. Lineage (GTDB taxonomy): Bacteria > Pseudomonadota > Alphaproteobacteria > Sphingomonadales > Sphingomonadaceae > Allosphingosinicella. The sequence goes on from DATDNN010000043.1 coordinate 1,063, forward strand.
TAGCCAACCGGGCTGGACCTTCCCCGCGACTCTCCCTAGAGGCTGGCCGTCACAGATAAGGGAGCCAGGCTTTGGCGAACGTTACCGTCATCGGCGGCCAGTGGGGCGATGAAGGCAAGGGCAAGATCGTCGATTGGCTCTCCAGCCGCGCCGATGTGGTTGCGCGCTTCCAGGGCGGCCATAATGCAGGCCACACGCTCGTCGTCGGTAACGAGACCTACAAATTGTCCCTGCTCCCGTCCGGCATCGTGCGCGGCACTTTGTCCGTCATCGGCAATGGCGTGGTGCTCGATCCCTGGGCGCTCAAGGCCGAGGTCGAGAAGCTGACCGGCCAGGGCGTCGCCATCACGCCGGCCAATCTCCAGATCGCCGACACCTGCCCCTTGATCCTTCCCATCCACCGCGATCTCGACGCGCTGCGCGAGGACGCGAGCGGCCAGGGGAAGATCGGCACCACGCGGCGCGGCATCGGCCCGGCTTATGAAGACAAGGTCGGCCGCCGCGCGATCCGGGTCTGCGATCTCGCCCATGTCGACGATCTCGGCCCGCAGCTCGACCGGCTATGCGCGCATCACGACGCGCTGCGTGCCGGCTTCGGCCAGCCGCCCGTCGATCGCGCGCGCCTGAAGCAGGATCTCGCCGAAATCGCCGATTTCGTGCTGCAATATGCCAAGCCGGTCTGGCTGACGCTCAACGAGGCGAAGCACAAGGGCAGCCGCATCCTGTTCGAAGGCGCGCAGGGCGTGCTGCTCGACGTCGATCACGGTACCTATCCCTTCGTCACCTCATCCAACACCATCGCCGGCACGGCGGCGGGCGGCACCGGAATGGGCCCATCGGCGGCCGGTTTCGTGCTGGGGATCGTCAAGGCCTATACGACCCGCGTCGGCTCCGGCCCGTTCCCGACCGAGCTTACCGACGAGATCGGCCAGCGCCTCGGCGAGCGCGGTCATGAGTTCGGGACGGTCACGGGCCGCAAGCGTCGCTGCGGCTGGTTCGATGCAGTGCTAGTCCGCCAGTCCTGCGCGGTGTCGGGCGTCACCGGCATCGCGCTCACCAAATTGGACGTACTCGACGGGCTCGAGGAAATCCGGATCTGCACCGGCTACCGGCTGAATGGCAGGGCGATGGACCATTTCCCGGCCCACGCCGCGGACCAGGCAGCGGTCGAGCCGATCTACGAAACCATCGAGGGCTGGCAGGATTCGACGGCGGGCGCGCGGAGCTGGGCGCAGCTGCCCGCGCAGGCGATCAAGTACATACGCCGCGTCGAGGAACTGATCCGATGCCCCGTCGCTTTGGTGTCGACCAGTCCGGAACGGGAGGACACGATCCTCGTCCGCGATCCTTTCTCGGATTGATGTGAAAGAAAGACGATGACGACACGGGAAACGACCGGCTTCCTCCCCCGCATCGGCGAAACGCCCGTCGTGGGAGGCAGCGGCCGGTCCCTGTCGGACTGGCTGGCGCTCGCCGCCTTCATCCCGATCCAGTGGCCTTGGCTCCTGCGCAGCCTCAGCGGCGGATCGAAGGCCGCCAAGCAAGCCCTGCTCGATCGGCTGGATTTGCCCGCCGATGCCCTGCCGCATCTCGGCAGCTGGAAGGCGGATGCGGGTTTTCTCACCCTGCTTGTCGACCACATATTCGAAACGAAGCCCCGGCGCGTGGTCGAATTCGGCGCGGGCGCCTCGACCTTCATCCTCGCCCGCGCGCTGCAGAAGGCGGGCGGCGACACGCTCCTCAGCTTCGACCAGCATGCCGATTTCGTCGAGGCGACGAAGGCTTGGCTCGCCGATCACGGGCTGGAGGCGGACCTCCGCGCCGTGCCGCTGCGCCCCTCGCCGGACGGGTGGCCGGGCCTGTGGTACGATCATGGGCCGCTTCCCGACGACATCGATATGGTGGTGGTGGACGGGCCGCCCTGGACCATTCACCCGCTGACGCGCGGCGCGGCGGCGAGCCTGTTCGACCGGATCGCGCCCGGCGGGACGATCTTCCTCGACGATGCCGCGCGGCCTGGCGAGCGTTTCGTGGCGCGGCGCTGGAAGAAGCTCTATCCGGATTTCAGCTTCCGCCTCTGGAAAGGCGGAACGAAGGGCACCTTGATCGGCCGGAAGAAAGGCTGAGCGCCGCTCAGACGGTCGGGCGCTGGGTGAAGCCGTCCGCCTCCTCTAGCCCGGCTTCCGTCACCTCCACCCCTTCCACCCGCGCGGCGG
>DATDNN010000044.1:0-2613 GCA_036518255.1 Allosphingosinicella sp.
CCATTCCGGCGCCATCAGATAGAAGGGGTTTCGCACTGCTTCGGGATAGACCAGCAGCAACGCGCCCTGGCCCAGATAGTTGAGCGTCAGGCAGGGATAGACCAGGCTCAGCCAGCTGATGCCAATCGCCTTGCGGCCGAAATGCCCCATGTCGGCATAAAGCGTTTCTGCGCCGGTCACGGCGAGGAACACCGAACCGAGGGCCAGGAAGGCCTTGGCCGGGTCGATCAGGAAGAAGTTCAGCGCCCAATAGGGGTTGAGGGCGGAGAGAATGTCCGGGTGCGCGACGATGTTGATAACGCCCAGCACCGCCAATGTGGCGAAATAGACGAGCACGACCGGCCCGAAAATGGCGCCGACTTTCGCCGTGCCGCGCGACTGGATAAGGAACAGGCCGACCAGGATGCCGATCGAGATCGGCAGGATAAGCGGCGCCAGCCGCGCTTCGGACACCGCCAGCCCCTCCACCGCCGACAGGACCGAAATGGCGGGCGTAATGATGGCGTCTCCATAGAAAAGCGCGGTGGCGAGAACGCCCATGATCACCAGGCCGGCTGTCCATTTGCCCCCTTCGACCGTGCGCGAAATCATCGCCAGCAGGGCAAAGGAGCCGCCCTCGCCCTTGTTGTGGGCCCGCATGGTGACAGCGACATATTTTATCGTCACCACCAGCATCAGCGACCAGAATATCAGCGACAACACCCCGTAAACATGCGCCGCATCGACGGCGAGCGGGTGCGGGCCGATAAAGCTCTCCTTCATCGCATAGAGCGGCGAGGTGCCGATATCGCCGAACACGACGCCGATCGCGCCGAGCATCAGGGCGGGCAGCGACTCATTTGGCCCATGGGCCGGCTTATCGACGGCATCGGCCGTCACGCTGATAGTATCCATGGCTGCCGATTGGGCGCACAGGGCATAAAGATTCCATGTGGTTTTCGTAGGGAAGCCATATGGAAACCGCTGGAAAAGCCACGGAAAACCTCGACGAATTGTCCGGCAAGGCGCATCTGACAGGCATGGAAAACGCCACTCCTTCTCCGGTCATGGCAAGCCAGCCGCACCCGGTAAGCCTGTTGCGGCCCTATGCCGAAACGCTGGTCATGGTCGCCGCGTCGACCCTGGCCGGCATGCTGGTCTCGCCCCGATGGGGCAATTCGCCGGTCGACCTCCTCTATCTTCCTGCGGTCCTCGCTGCCGCCGGCTTCTACGGCCTGTGGCCGGGCGTCACTGCCGCGGTCGCATCGGCGCTCGCCTATAATTTCTACTTCACCCATCCTTATCACACGCTGCGCATATCCAGCCCGCAGGATGTCGCGACGGTGGCCTCCCTCTTTCTCGTGGCGCTGGTCACCAGCCAGCTGGCCGCGAAAATGCAGGCCGAGCGCCAATCCGCCAGGAAAAGCGCCGCCCGCAACGCGACCATAGCCGGCTTCGCCCGCCGCCTCCTCTCCTGTTCCAGCGCGGAGCAGATCGCCGAAGTCGCGTGTCGCGAACTGGGGCGGCTATTCGAATGCAATGCGGTGATGATGACCGGCATGCCCGAGCCTCGCCCGATCGCGGCAGCCCCTGCCCATTCGATCCTGACCCCCAGCGACATCACCGCCGCCGCTTGGGCCATGGAATCCGGCGAGCCGGCGGGCCGGGGAACCCGCTCGGCCATCGTCACCGAATGGGCCTTCTTTCCGGTCAAGTCGGGCGCGGCAATCCTCGGCGCGGTTGGCCTTGCCCGCGATGACGGCGGCAAGCCGGTTCCGGCCGGACAGACCGAATTGCTGGGCAACCTTCTCGATCAGGTCGCCCTCGCGCTTGAGCGCGCCCGGCTGGAGGTCGAGGCACGGGATTTCGCCCGGCTCCGCGAAAGAGACCGCGCCCGCTCGGCCCTGCTGTCATCGATCGGACAGGATCTCGAACCCCGCCTTGCCGCCATGTCGAGCGCGGCGCGGGCGCTCCAGCGCGCCGGATCGAGCGACAAGGCGCAGATTTCGGCAATCGGCTCCGAAATCACCAAGGTTCAGCGCTATCTTTCCAACCTGCTCGCGCTGGGGCCGGATGCCGATCAGAAGCCCGTCCAGGCCGGCGGCATAACCATCGATCTTTTCCGCCGCACCGTTTCCAGAGGCGATGAGCAAGTGCACCTGTCGCCGAAGGAATATGGCGTGCTGGCCGAACTGGCGAAGCATCCCGGCCGGGTGCTCACCCACGCCCACCTCCTCCGCGCCGTCTGGGGCCCCGCGCAGGAAAAGCAGATCGAATATCTGCGCGTCGCGATACGCGGGCTAAGGCAGAAACTGGAAAAGGATCCGGCGCATCCGGCGATCATCCTCAACGAGCCCGCCGTCGGATATCGGCTGATCAGCCCGGTCTGATTTAGGCAAAGACCTGAAAAGGACGCACCGGCCACCACAGGCGCCAACAGCATAACCGCGCAATACGGCCTCTTCGGCACGACGATAACGGTCGGATCGGGCGGGCACTAAACCTCTATATTCTTCTATCGGTTGAGGAGGCTCGCCTCCCGCGATTGCTCAGCGACGGCCGGCGCTTGAAGACTGCTGTTGATCTCGACGATGTTGCCGCTTGGGTCGACGACAAGCAGCTTACCCCGAACGC
>DATDNN010000045.1:0-3949 GCA_036518255.1 Allosphingosinicella sp.
ACGCCCATGGGCAAGAATTCGATCTGATCCGGAGCGATCATGGCCGCGAGCATCGCCTTCATACGCGGCGACACGATCCGGAGACCATGGGTGTTGGGGAGCGAGTCCGTCATCCGCTCGCCGCGTCCCATGTCTGGGTCAAAAGGTCCGGATTTCCGTTTGGCGCTCGCCACCGGATCGGGATCCCAGGTCGGCACGACGAGATTTTCGGGAAACCATGCGGCGCAGGATGCCGGCTCGTTGAAAAGGTGCGAGACCCCGTCGAACGCCTCAATCCGGCCTGGCTTCAGCCATGCAAGATCGAGATCGTCGTCATCGTGATCCCAACACACAAATTCCATGACATCCCCCTCCCGCCTTTAAGCCCCATGTGGGCTCAGGCTGATCAAGTCAACAAACCGCGGCGGCCGGGTCGTCGGCCGCTCCGTGATCGATCCGGGACAGCGCAAGCTCCTCTTACGAGCGCCCGGCGCGCGCCATGAAGAATCCATCGGCCCCGCCTTCTTCGATGAGCGTGCCGGGAAGGATGCGGAGATAGCCTTCCGCTGAAGGAATCATTCCCTCCGCCACCTCATCCGGGCGGATCGGGATAAGCCGGAAATCGGAATGTTCGGCTAGAAAGGCTTCGATCACCTGTTCGCCTTCCTCCGGCTCCAGCGAGCACACCGAGTAAACGAGGGTGCCGCCGGGTTTCAGCCACGCGCTCGCGCGCGCCAGCATCGCTTTCTGGCCTTCGGCGCATTCGGCGATGATGCGGGGCCGGGCGCGGTAGAGGGCGTCGGGGTGGCGGCGGAAGATGCCGGTGGCGGAGCAGGGGGCGTCGAGAAGAATGGCGTCGACCGGCGCCTTCGGTGCCCATTGCATCACGTCCGCCGCGACGGTGCGGGCGGCAAGCCCCGTGCGGGCGAGGTTTTCGGCGAGACGTTCGAGGCGCTTTTCCGACGCATCGACCGCCGTCACCGCATAGCCGGCGGCGGCGAGCTGCATCGTCTTGCCGCCAGGCGCGGCGCAGAGATCGAGGGCAGTCTTGCCCCGGCCATCGCCGAGCAGGCGGGCGGGCGTGCTTGCGGAAATATCCTGCACCCACCAGTCGCCCTCGCCATAGCCGGGGAGGCTGGCGACCGGGGCGCCCCGGCGGAGGCGCAGGTGGCGGGGCATGAACGACAGGGTGCCGCCGATCATGTGCTCCTGCGCAGGCAGGAGCCCAGTTTCTTCATTTTGTGTCGCTGGGTTCCTGCTTTCGCAGGAACACTGGAAGCGCTCCAGTGCCGCGACATCCTTGAAGATGAGATCGAGCGGCGGGGGCGTCGCGAGAGCGCGGGACGCGGCTTCGACGACGAGGCCGCCCCAAGCCTGCTGCCAGCGGTGGCGGACATTGCCGGGGAGACTCGGGATTTCGGGAAGGGACGCGCCCTTCTTCATCAGCGTCGAGAATACGCCGTGGACGAGGCGGCGCGGGCCGCCGTCCACCAAGGGCAGCACGGTGGAAATGGCGGCGTGGTGGGGCGTCCCCATCGCCAGCGCCTGGACGAGCGCGATGCGGAGCGCCGCGCGCGCCTTCGAATCGTCGGGCAGCGGCTTCTTCGTCGCGCTGTCGATCAGGGCGTCGAGATCGGTGAGGCGGCGCAGCGCTTCGGCAACGATGGCGTGGGCGAAGGCCTTGTCGTCCGGGCGCTTCAGATCGCGCGCGGCAGTGTCGAGCGCCGCCTCAAGAGGCAGGCCCTTGCGCAGCACCGCGTCGATCAGGCGCAGCGCCGCACGGCGCGAGGCCGTGCCCTGGGGCTCTCTCGCGCTCAGCGGCGCTTACCGAGCGGATTGAGGGCCGAAGGCGAACGGCGGCTGACGGGAACGGCGGTCATCCTGGCTCCACTGGCAACCGGCGGCGCCGAGGACAAGCCCATTTCGTCGGCGATGGCGTGGAGCGCGGCGATGCGGTTGCCGGTATCCGGATGGGTGGAGAACAGGCCGTCGCGGCCGCCGGGCACGATATAGAGCGAAGCGGCGGCAGGCACGCGCGCGGTGACCGGATTGGGCACGCGCGCCGCCCCTTGCGCGAGCTTCGCCAGCGCCGACGCAAGGGCGCGGGGATTGCCGCTGATTTCCGCACCGCCCCTGTCCGCCGAATATTCGCGGGTGCGGCTGATCGCCATCTGCACGATCATCGCGGCGAAGGGGGCGACGATCACCGCCAGGATCATGGCGAGCGCGTTGCCGCGATTGTCCCCGCTCCGGAACATCAGGCCGAAATTGGCGAGGAAGGAGATGGCGCCGGCGATGGTCGCCGTCATCGTCATGATGAGCGTGTCCCTATTCTTCACGTGCACCAGTTCGTGCGCCATCACGGCCGCCACTTCCTCCTTATCGAGAATCGCGAGGAGGCCGGTGGTGGCGGCGACGGCGGCGTTCTGCGGATTGCGGCCGGTGGCAAAAGCGTTGGGATGGGGCGAATCGATGATGTAGGTGCGCGGCCGGGGCAGGCCGGCGCGGGCGGCGAGCCCTTCGACGATGCCGACGAATTGCGGGGCGCTGCGCGCATCCACCTCATGTGCGTCGTGCATCTTGAGCACGATCCTGTCCGCATTCCAGAAAGTGAAAAGGTTCATGCCCGCCGCGATCAGCAGCGCGATCAGCGCGCCGCCCGATCCGCCGAGCGTATAGCCCAGGGCCATGAAAAGGGCGGTCATCGCCGCGAGCAGCAGGGTGGTCTTCAGTCCGTTCATCTTGTCTTTGCGCCTCTCACCCCCGAAATGTGGGGACGAACCCGTCCTCCTGCAATGGAAGAGCCTATGTCCGGCAAGCGTCCATCCCACGTCAAACCGCCCGCTCATCTGTCGAAGAGCCCGCCCGTGCCGGCGCCGGACAAGGCGCGGGAGACGGCGGAGCATGGCGGCCCGAAAGGGGAGGAGCCGACCCGTTACGGCGACTGGGAAAATAAGGGCATTTGCTGGGATTTCTGACGTCAGCGCTCATGGGCTGGCGGCAATTACCCACCGGAAAGCCGCGGGCTGACGGCGCGGGCGGCAGGGCGCATAGTGCCGGTCCGGTGAAAAAGGAGCGCCCTTAATGCCTGTTCTTCCCCGCCTCGCCGCCGCGGCCCTGATCCTCGCGCTTCCAGGCGCGAGCCTCGCCAATCCCGCGCAAGCGCTGTCGATCACGCGCGCCGGGCCGGTGCTGGACAAGGAAAATGCGCTGACCAGGGGGGAAATCTACCCGCTGGCGGGCCTCACCCTGCTGGCGGTGCTCGCCATCGTCCTGCTATCCGACAATGTGGACACGCAGGAGCCGGACAGCGCTTAGAAACCCTCGCTGCGGAGCGGACGGGAGAGCAGCCGCTCGACCACCGCGTCCACAGCCGCCTCGCCCGACAGGAGCGCGCAGACCGCCGCGACGATCGGCATGTCGACGCCGGCCGCGTCGGCAGCCTTCTTCAGCACCGGCGCGGTGAAGGCGCCCTCCGCCACGGTGCGGCGGTCGGCGAGCAGCTCCGTCGCTGGGCACCCTTCGCCAAGACCCTTGCCGAGGCTGAAATTGCGCGAACTGGTCGAGGAACAGGTGAGGACGAGGTCGCCGAGGCCGGAAAGACCCGCCAGCGTCTCCGCCCTTGCGCCCTTGGCAAGGCCGAAGCGCGTCATTTCCGCAAAGCCGCGCGAGATAAGGGCGGCGCGGGCATTCTGGCCGAGACCCTTTCCCTCCACCACGCCGCAGGCGATGGCCAGCACGTTCTTCACCGCGCCGCCAATCTCCGCGCCGGTCACGTCCGCCGACAGATAGGGCCGGAACCAGGGAAGGGCGAGGCGGGTGCGGAGCCGCTCGCCGATCGCCTGATCCTCGATCGCGAGGGTGACGGCGGTGGGCAGGCCCGCGGCGACTTCGTGCGCGAAAGTAGGGCCGGAAAGAACCGCGACCGGCGCGTCCGGCTGCGCTTCATGAGCGACGTCGTGCATCAGCT
>DATDNN010000046.1:0-3283 GCA_036518255.1 Allosphingosinicella sp.
AGGCCGAGCAGGTTGAAACCGGCATAGACGGCAACCAGTGCCACCGACAGCGCCGCGAAGAATTCAAGCGCGCCTGAAGACAGGAAGGCAACGCGCAACACGCGCATGGTCCTCCGAGCGAGATCGTCGGCCGCACGTCCCAGCGCCTCCGCTTGCCGTTCCTCCGCCTGAAAGGCCAGAATGATTGGCAGCGCCCGTATTCGGTCGGCAAAGAGGCTTGAAAGCCGCGACAGAGCCAGGAACTGCCGCCGCGACTGGTCCGCCGCCGCGCCGCCCGCAAGCGCCAGGGCGAGGATGAACGGGAGCAGCGTGCTCGCAAGGATGGCCGCGGCGACGGGACTCGCCACCGCGGTCGCGGCAAGCACTAGGAACGGAGCCGCCGCCGCCGCTTGGCGGGCGGGCAGAAAGCGGGCAACGTAGCCGTCAATCGCTTCGACCTCATCGACCAGCGCGTTCATGACCCGGCCCGACAGACCATCGCTTCCAGGCATCTGATGGAGCGCGGCCCGCGTTACTTTCCCTCTCACACCCTGCTTGGCGACATGGGCGCGCCTAGCGCCGATCCGGACGGAAAGCATGGAGGCCAATCCGCGCCCCGCTCCGGCCGCGGCAGTGAGGAGGAGCCACGGCAGCATTGCAGTCAGGCCATGAGGAACCACAGTGACCGCACCCGCCAGTCCCGCCGCGAAGCCGATGGCCGCAAGGGTGTCCAAAAGCAGAAGGCACGTGGCGGCCCTTGCCCCGCCGCCCTGGGCGACGGCCAATTTCAGCCAAGTCCGGCGGGCTTTCGCGGCACCGCCTGTTACTGTCAGTGAACTCATGTTGCGGCGATGACGATGGCGGGCGCCCAAGTCTTTGACGGACGTCAATGTTCCAGGGGCACCCTCGCCTTATGCCTCCTGATATCCGGGCCGGTTCCGGCCTTGTGGGGAGAGCGCAAAATGGACCTTGGGGTCATCGATCTTTCGCGGCTGCAATTCGCGCTGACCGCACTCTATCACTTCCTGTTCGTGCCGCTGACGCTGGGCCTCAGCTTCATGCTCGTCATCATGGAGAGCATCTATGTGATGACGAACCGGCCGGTCTGGCGGGACATCACCCGTTTCTGGGGGAAGATATTCGGCATCAACTTCGTGCTCGGGGTCGCGACCGGCCTCACCATGGAGTTCCAGTTCGGCACGAACTGGTCCTATTTCTCCCATTATGTCGGCGACATTTTCGGCGCGCCGCTCGCGATCGAGGGCCTCATGGCCTTCTTCCTCGAAGCGACGTTCGTCGGCCTCATGTTCTTCGGCTGGGACCGGCTGTCGAAACTGGGGCACCTCGTCGTCACCTTCATGGTGGCGCTGGGTACGAACCTGTCGGCGCTCTGGATCCTCATCGCCAACGGCTGGATGCAGAATCCGGTGGGCGCGGTGTTCAATCCCGAAACGATGCGCATGGAAGTGTCGGATTTCGGCGCGGTGCTGTTCAACCCGATCGCGCAGGCGAAGTTCGTCCATACGGTGAGCGCGGGTTATGTCACCGCGTCGGCCGTCGTCCTCGGCGTGTCGGCTTATTATCTCCTCAAGGGCAAATGGACGGCGGTGGCCAGCCGGTCGATGACCGTGGCGGCCGCCTTCGGCCTCGCTTCCTCCCTGTCGGTCGTCGTCCTTGGCGACGAATCGGGCTATGCCCTCACCGACAACCAGAAGATGAAGCTCGCCGCGATCGAGGCGGCCTGGCACACGGCGCCCGCGCCCGCCGGCCTCACCCTCTTCGGCCTGCCCGACACCAATGCCCGCACCACCCGCTATTCGGTGGAGGTGCCCTGGGTTCTCGGCCTCATCGCCACCCGCAGCATCGACAAGGAAGTGGCGGGCATGTCCGAACTGGTGCTGAAGGCGCAGGAGCGGATCGAATCCGGCATCGTCGCCTATGACGCGGTCGAGAAGCTGAAGGCCGATCCTTCGAACGTCGCCGAGCGTGCCCGGTTCGAAGCGCACAAGCGCGACCTTGGCTATGCGCTCCTCCTGAAGCGGCACCTCGCCGATCCGCGCAGCGCGACGCCGGAGCAGATTTCGGCGGCGGCCTGGGACACGGTGCCCAACGTGCCGGTGATGTTCTGGAGCTTCCGGATCATGGCCTTCATCGGCTTCTTCATGATCGCCCTGTTCGCCACCGCCTTCCTGCTGACGAGCCTGCGCAAGCATATGCAGGCGCGCTGGTTCCTGAAGGCCGCGGTGTTCGCCATCCCGCTGCCGTGGATCGCGATCGAACTCGGATGGCTCGTCGCCGAACTCGGCCGCCAGCCCTGGGCGATCGAGGGCGTGCTGCCGACCTTCCTTGCCGCATCGTCGCTGACGCCGGCCATGCTGTGGACGACGATCATCGGCTTCACCCTCCTCTACGGCACGCTCGCCGTGATCGAGGTGCGCCTGATCCTCGCCGCCATCCGCAAGGGCCCCTTCGATCATGAGGAGGCGCCGATCCCCGCGGAAGGCAGCATACCCGCCACCCCCGTGGCCGCCTGATTTCGGAGACATACAATGGAATTTCTCGACTACGAAATGCTCCGTCTCATCTGGTGGGTGCTGCTCGGCGTGCTGCTCATCGGCTTTGCGCTCACCGACGGTTTCGACCTCGGCGTCGCCGCTCTCCTGCCCTTCGTCGCCAAAACGGACGCGGAGCGGCGGATGGTGATCAATTCGGTCGGGCCGACCTGGGAGGGGAACCAGGTCTGGTTCATCCTCGGCGGCGGCGCGATCTTCGCGGCCTGGCCGTTCGTCTATGCGGTGAGCTTCTCCGGCTTCTACCTCGCCATGTTCGTGGTGCTCGCCGCGCTCATCCTGCGGCCGGTGGGCTTCAAATACCGTTCCAAGCGGCCCGATCCGAAGTGGCGCAGCCGCTGGGACTGGGCGCTGTTCGCCGGCGGCTTCGTCCCCGCGCTCGTCTTCGGCGTGGCGGTGGGCAACGTCCTCCAGGGCGCGCCCTTCCGGATCGACGGCGACATGCGCGCTTTCTACGAAGGCAGCTTCCTCGGCCTCTTCACGCCCTTCACCCTGCTCTGCGGCCTCCTGTCGGCGACGATGCTGGTCCTCCACGGGTCGGCCTGGCTGGCGATCAAGGTGGAGCACGGCCCGGTGCATGACCGCGCCCGCCGCTTCGGCCTCTTCGCGGCGTCGGCCTCGATCCTGCTGTTCGCGCTCGGCTGGGCCTATGTGGCGTTCGGCGACATCGGCTACCGCATCGTCGGCACCGTCGATCCGCTCGGCCCCTCCAACCCGCTGCGTACGGAATCGGT
>DATDNN010000047.1:0-2546 GCA_036518255.1 Allosphingosinicella sp.
CCATTCGGCCACTGCGGCGCGGGCGCGGTCGGAAATCGGCACCAGCCGCTCCCTTCCCCCTTTGCCTTTCAGGATCAGGAATGGCTTGTCCGATGCAATGGCGTTGCGCGGCAGGGAGACGAGCTCCGTCGCGCGAAGGCCCGAGCCGTAGAGCAATTCCAGAAGTGCGACGAGGCGCAGGGCGCCGCCGCTACCCTCTTCCGCTTTGCGCCGCTCGGCTTCGGCGAAGAGCAAGTCGACGGCGCGGTGATCGAGGATCTTGGGCAGAGGCCGGGCACTCGCGGGCCTCGGCAGGGCATGGGAAGGATCATCCTTCCTGATGCCCTCATCCTGCAGGAAGGCGTAGAAACGGCGCAGGGCCGCGGCCTTGCGGGCAACGGTAGCGCGGGCAAGCGGCATCCATTCGCCGCCGAGCCTGGTGAGATCGTCCGCAGAGGCCTCTGCGAGCCGCCCGCCCAACACCTCGGATGCGCCGCGCAAGTCGCGCTCATAGGCGAGCAATGTATTGCGCGCCGCGCCCGCCTCGGCCGCCAGCATTTCCAGAAAAGCGGCGATATGCTGGCGATCTTCCCCGGCCACGATCAGGCCCGGTACAGCGCCTCGGCCGCGATCATCCGCGCCTCATAGTCCATACCGACCGCACGCAGCGCGCGGACGATACGGTAGAGATGGGCGGGTGGAACGCCCTGCCAGTCCGCCGTCTGCATGCCCGTGGCGGCAAGCACGGCGACCGCGCCGCGCTGACGGCGCTGCGCCGCCCGATCGATGGCGCGGGTCCAGGTGTTTTCGGAATTGAAATCGATGCCGAGATCTCCGGCGTAACGGCCAGCCGTCTCACTATTGATGCGGCCAAGGCCGGCCAGCGCGGCGACCAGCAGCCGGGAGCGAAGCTTGCCTTCCCCGGCGTCGTTATCAATGGCGTCGCCAAGCCGTCCGCCATCGGGGCTGATCCCGGGGGCCGCGACTGCCAGAAGCGACCATGCGCGATAGCCGCTATCGCCATTCATCCGGGAAACGGAAGGCCACCACAAGGCGGCGCGCCGGTCCAACCCGGCGGTCAACATCGCAGCGACGAGCTGCGCGGCATCCGCTTCCCGGTCGAGCGACGGGGCGATGCGCGCGGCGGCGGCGGCGGTCAGGATCAGCCGCGCATGCTTGAGAGCGGGCGTGCCTTCCGCATCCCACAGGCGGCGAAGCGCGACGAGCCGATCCTCGACGCTGCCCGTATAGGCCGCGCCAAGCTGCTCGGCGATGCTGCCGCGCAGTTCGGCGGGATCGGTCCGGTCGCCAGCGAGACTGTAAATCTCGACCATGCTGGCATTGGAAAGAATGCCGAGCGAGGCCGCGACGTTCACTGCCGGCAATCGCCGGTCGAGCGGGATCATCGGCGCGCGCGCCTGCCATGCCCACATTTGGGGCGCGGCATTCACCATCAGCCGTTCCGGTATCTCGGCGCCAATCGCCGCAGCCATGCCGAAGCGCCAGCTGTTGAGGCCGTCCACGCCTTCCCACTCGAGATTCGCCGCCCGCCTTGTATCGCTACCGGCGCCGACGATCTTTTCGGCAAGGGCAAGATCGATCCCGCTTCCATTCTTGCGCCGGGCTTCGTCGATGAGCGTGCTTGCCCGCCCGCTTTCTCCCGCCATCGCCGCGCACATCGCATCGGCAAAGAGCCAGATCGGCTGGTCGGACATTTTGCGGCCCGGAGCAACAAGCGGGCACAAAGCGGCCGGATCAGCGGTGGCGAGCGCGGTCTGCACCGCCACATCCATCATCTTAGGCGAGTAGCGATCGACATCCACCTGCTGGACGAGCAGCCGCGCCGCATCGGCCTCCCCCATGCGCAGGAGCAGCCAGGCCCGCTCCGCCACCCAGTCGACCGGCTGCACGCCTGAAGGCGGCGCCGCCTGTGTGAGGAGCGCGCGGCGGAGCAGGATCGATGTCCAACGCGAGGGCAGCGGCGCATCAAGGCGGCGCATCAGGCTGGAGAGAAAACGGCCGTCGGCGCTTGCGAATGCATCTTCGCCTATACCCCAATTGCCCGGCCCCAGCACGCCTGCGCGTGCGGGATCGCGGCGGGCCCGTTCGGGAAGATCGAAGGCGCCGGGCTGCCGGGGCGGCCCTGCATTTGCGAGCGCCTCCAGATCGGTTTCGTCCGCATCGGTAACGACCGTATCCTCGGCAGGCGGCGCCTGCCTCGACGGCGCCGGCGTTGCCGGAGCAACCGAATTCTGCACGGGTGGCGGCAGGGTCGCGGGATCGCCAAAGCCGGGCGGCAACAGCGATTCGGGCGTTTCCTGCCCGATCGCCGGAATCGCCGCGGCGAGCGCTACGCCCGCCAGGATGAGGGCCTTAGTGCGCCAGCGCTTCATTCGTCACGTCCTGCTCCATCCGCGTCGTCGGCACTTCCCGGGCGCTACTGGCGAGATAGACGGCCCCGCCGATGAGGACGAGGGCCAGGATGATTAGCAGGAGAGCGGATCGGGACATGTCATTTCCGTGACTGTTACTGCGGAAGGCATTGGACGAGGACAGCCTTTGCCCCA
>DATDNN010000048.1:0-2727 GCA_036518255.1 Allosphingosinicella sp.
GCTCGTCGTGATGGTCGGCGCGGACGGATCGGTCGAGAACCGGGTGATCGACCTTCCCCAGGGCGTCACCGCTTCGCAACTCGCCGAGGTCGGCAATTACGTCAGCGCCCGCCTTTCCGGCCTGACCCTGGCCGAGGCGCAAGCTCGTCTGGCGGAGGAAATCCGCGCCGGGCAAGCGGCCCTGGACGACGCCGCGCACGAGCTCATCCGCCGCGGCCTCGCCATCTGGTCGGAGGATGGCGCGCATCGCCCTGTGCTTATCGTGCGCGGGCAGGCCAATCTCCTGGACCAGGCCGCCGCTGCCGATCTCGAGCGCGTCCGCCAGCTCCTCGACGAACTGGAGGGCAAGGAAGAAATCGCCCGCCTGCTCGACAGCGCGCGAGCCGGACAGGGGATGAAGATTTTCATCGGATCGGAAAACAAGCTCTTCGCGTTATCCGGCTCATCCGTTATCGCCGCGCCTTATCGGGGCGGCGACGGCCGGGTGGTCGGCGTCGTGGGCGTTATCGGGCCCACACGCTTGAACTATGCGCGCGTCGTCCCAATGGTGGATTTCACTGCACAGGCACTTTCGAGATTGATGGCATGACGAACGAACAGAATCTGCACGACGAAGCCGAAGAAATCCGCGCGGATACCGCCGCCGAGGCGCCCGAGCTTCAGGAACATGACGCGATCGCGCGGCTCCAGGAGGAACTGGCCGAGGCGAAACAGCAGACGCTCTACGCGCAGGCCGAGACCCAGAATGTCCGCCGTCGCCTCGAAAAGGATGCGCAGGACGCCCGCGCTTATGCCGCGACGGCCTTCGCCCGCGACATCCTGTCGGTGAAGGACAATCTTGACCGCGCGCTCGCCGCCATCCCGGCGGAAATGCGGGAGGACGAGAAAATGAAAGGCCTCGTCACCGGCCTGGAAGCCACGGGCCGCGAGCTCGACACCGTACTCCAGCGCCACGGCATCACCCGCGTCGAGGCGATGGGCCAGCCGCTCGATCCCAACAAGCATCAGGCGATGATCGAGATCGAGAGCCAGGATGCCGAGCCGGGCACCATCGTCCAGGAAATGCAGGCCGGCTACATGATCAAGGACCGCCTGCTACGCCCCGCCCTCGTGGGCGTGGCGAAGAAGGGCTGACAACCCGTCCGTTATGTTGTGCTCCTGCGAAAGCAGGAGCCCAATAGCGCGGTAGTGACTGGTCTCCGGCCTCCGCCGGAGCACATACCTGTTTCTGCCATTCAGCCCCCAGCAAGCCCGGATGCGGTTACTTCTCCGCAACGAATTGCTGGGGGACATCATGACCATCGCATTGCGCACCGCCGCCCTTCTCGGCGCCTTGACCGCCGCCACTGCCTGCACGCCGCTCGAGATGGAAAGGCCCGATGCGCCGCCTTCAGCGATGGAGGAGGCAATGCTTGCGGGGATCGGCCATAATATGGATGACGGCGCGCTTTCCCTGGCGGGCGCGACGGGCTTCTACACGCGGGACGCGGGCACCGAATGGGCGGGCATGAACAGCCGGCACGAAGGCTTCGCACGGTTTACGATCCGCCGTGGCGATATTGACGGGGATCTCGAGGGGCGGTGCCGATCCGAGGCCGTCGATCTCTCGCACGGCTCCGTATCGATGCGGGCGCGGCCGCTCTCCTATCGCTGCCGGTTCGAACGGGATGGAGAGCGGATCGATGCGCATCTCGAACTGGAGGAAAAGCCTGCATGGAAGGATGAGCGCCAGGGGTACATCTTCCTCGGCGGCCGCCGCATCGATATTCGATCCACGCATGGCAGCCCGCAGCTCGCCTATGGATCCGGCGCGCCGCTTGGCTACACCTTCTCGGCCGAGGGACAGGATATCGGCGGCATCGATCTTACGAACGAATTCAAGAAGGTCTATCTGCCCCGCGATTACGCCTATCGCGAAGCCGCTATTGCCGCAAGCGTCGCGCTGGCCCTCTTCCGCGATGTGGACGCCGAGGGTTTCGACGGGGCTTTCAATCCGCCGGATCGAGAGTAGCCGCACCTTTCCGTTCATTCCGCAGTCACAACGACCTGAATATTTCCCGCTCCTTAAAATGGGAGGGTATGATGGTCCGGTACGGCACTCTTGCGGTAAGCGCCCTCGCGCTCGCCGGTTGCAGCGGCGAGATCAGCGAAGAGGCGCGGATGCGCCTTCCCCGCGCGCCGGAAGCGGAAATGGAGCAAACCGAGATTACCGGCCTAGACTATGGCCGGCGCGGCGCCTTCCGCTTCGCGAATGCCGGCGGCACCTATGTGCGGAACGGGGGCCGCGCCGACCTATTGGGCTATGGCGGCAATAGTGGCCACCTCGAATTCACGCTGGAAGGCGAGGGCGTCGAGGGCAGGCTCGCGGCCTTTTGCAGCCACAGCCAGGCGGACGTCGCCCTCTCCGAAGACGTGCAGTTGAAGGTAAAACCCCTCACCTATCGCTGCAAGTTCGAACGCGACGGGCTGCCCCTCGAGGCGAGCCTCGAAATGCACGAACGCGGCATCTTCGCGGCCGAACGCAGGGGCAGCCTGCTGTTCGAGGGCCAGCGGCTGGAACTCCGGTCCGTGCACAAGAGCAAGGCCGGCAAGCTGCCGTCCAAGGCGGCGGTCGGATACGTCTTTCTCCAGAACGGCCGGGAAATCGGCGGCGTCGATACGCTGGGTTCCGAAACCCGCCACGCTTATTTGCCGCGCGACCCGGCGCTGCGCGAGGCCGCGATGGTC
>DATDNN010000049.1:0-17663 GCA_036518255.1 Allosphingosinicella sp.
TGTCGGCGCCATTATCGGCACCGGTATCTTCGTCCTGACCGCCGAGGCCGCGCAGAAGGCGGGGCCGGGCATGATGATCAGTTTCGTCATCGCCGGCTTCGTCTGCGCGGTGGCGGCGCTCTGCTATTCCGAACTCGCCTCGATGGTGCCGGTGTCGGGCTCCGCCTACACCTATACCTATGCGGTGATGGGCGAATTGCTCGCCTGGATGGTCGGCTGGGCGCTCGTCCTCGAATATGCCGTCGCCGCCTCCGCCGTGTCGGTGGGCTGGTCCGGCTATTTCGTCGGGCAGATGCGCGGCTGGTTCGGGGTCGAGCTGCCGACCGCGCTGATCGCCGGTCCCTATGCGGGCGGCATCGTGAACCTGCCCGCGCTCGTCATCGCGCTCCTCGTCACCGGTCTCCTGATGATCGGCACGACCGAAAGCGCCCGGGTGAACGCGATCCTGGTCGCGATCAAGGTCGCGGCGCTCACCGCCTTCATCGCGCTGGCGATCCCGGCGATGAAGGGCCAGAATTTCGAACCGTTCCTGCCCCTGGGCACGGCGGGCGTGTTCGGCGCCGCCGCTTCCATCTTCTTCGCCTATGTGGGCTTCGACGCCGTGTCGACCGCCGCCGAGGAAACGAAGAATCCGCAGCGTAACGTCCCGATCGGCCTGATCGGCAGCCTCGTCATCTGCACCATCTTCTACATGCTGGTCGCGGCCGGCGTGATCGGTTCGCCGCTCGGCGCGCAGCCGGTGATGGGTGCGCTCGGCGAAGTGCTCGCTCCGGGGTCCAAGGAACTGGCCGACCGCTGCGCGGCCATCGCCGCCGTCGGCACCGAGCCTGTGGCTTGCTCCAAGGAAGCGCTCGCCCATGTGATGCGCGAGATCGGTTATACCGGCATCGGCAACCTCATCGGCCTCGCCGCCTTCCTGGCGCTGCCGTCGGTCATCCTGATGATGCTGTTCGGCCAGACCCGCATCTTCTTCGTGATGGCGCGCGACGGTCTCCTTCCGGAAAAGCTCGCCTCCATCCACCCGAAGTGGAAGACGCCGCACGTCGTGACCATGATCACCGGCGTGTTCGTCGCCTTCTTCGCGGCCTTCCTGCCGGTCGGCAAGCTTGCGGACATTTCGAACTCCGGCACGCTCTTCGCCTTCTTCATGGTGGCGATCGCGGTGCTGGTGCTGCGCCGCACCGATCCGAAACGCGCCCGTCCGTTCCGCACGCCTGCCGTGTGGGTCGTCGCGCCGCTGTCGATGATCGGCTGCCTCGGCCTCTACGTCTCGCTGCCGCGCGACGCGATGCTGGTGCTCCCGGCCTGGGGCGCGGTCGGCCTCGTCCTCTATTTCCTCTACGGATACCGCAAGAGCCATGTCGGCCGCGGCATCATCGACGTGCCGGAAGCGGACAGCGATGCGCCGCCGCAGCCGGTGGCACCGATGCCCGACGCACCGACGCCGGGCTACAAGGACGCCTGATATGAAAAAGGGAGGCTCCGGCCTCCCTTTTTTGTTCCCGCTAATTCCCTCTCCCTTGAGGGGAGAGGGATACGGAAACTTGGCAGCTTGCTGCCTAGTTGGAGTTGGGTGAGGGTGAAGGCGTCGGCGAATATTCTCGGCCGCTGTCACCCTCACCCAGCTTCGCCTAAGCTCGTCCCTCGCTAAGGCTACGCAACCCTCTCCCCTCTAGGGAGAGGATCATTCTTCACCCCATACGCTCGGCGACGAGCGCCTGCAGGTCCACTTCCGGCCGTGCGCCATAATGGGAGATGACTTCCGCCGCCGCGATGGCGCCCATGCGCAGGCTTTCCGCATTGCTCCGGCCCTGCGCGTGCCCCGCGAGGAAGCCCGCGGCGAACAGGTCGCCCGCGCCGGTCGTATCGACCACCTTGTCGACGGGCTCCGCCGTCACGGCGACCTTCTCGCCCTTCTCCACAGCGATCGCGCCCTTTTCGCTGCGCGTGACGACGAGCAGCGGCACGCGCGCCTGCGTCGCTGCGACGGCGCGGTCGAAATCGTCTTCGCCGGACAGCGCCTTGATCTCGGCTTCGTTGGCGAACAGGATGTCGATCTTGCCGCCGTCGATCAGGCCGTTGAAACCGTCGCGGTGCCGGGCGATGCAGAAGCTGTCCGACAGGGTGAAGGCGACCTTGCGGCCCGCGCCGCGCGCAATCTCGATCGCCTTTTCCATCGCCTTGCGCGGCTCTTCCGGATCCCAGAGATAGCCTTCGAGATAGAGGATGGATGCCGCCTTCACCTGTGCCTCGTCGAGCTGCGCGACATGCAGTTCCTGGCAGGCGCCGAGGAAGGTGTTCATCGTCCGCTGCGCATCGGGCGTGACGAGAATGAGGCAGCGGGCCGTGGGCGCGCCGTCGGCCCGCGCCGGGGTCAGGAATTCGACACCGAGGCCGCGAATGTCGTGGGTGAAGATTTCGCCGAGCTGATCGCCCGCCACCTGGCCGATGAAGCCCGTCTTGCAGCCGAGCGCGGCGAGGCCGGCGGCCGTGTTCGCCGCCGAACCGCCGCTCATTTCGATCGCCTGGCCCATCTTGCCGTAGAGGCGGTGCGCCTCGTCGGCGTCGATCAGGCGCATCGATCCTTTGTCGAGTTTCTCGGCGGCAAGAAATGCGTCGTCCGAATTGGCGATGACGTCGACGATGGCGTTGCCGATGGCGAGAACGTCGAGACGGGTGGTGGTCACGGGCCGGAAATCCCTTTCATGAAAAAGCGGGTGCGCCCTAGACGGGCTCGCCTCCCGGATCAACCGAAAGGCGCGCGGCCGGCCGCGGGCACGGTTGACGGCCGCATGGCCGGGATGGTCTAACACCGGCTCTTGTCAGGGGAGGATGATGACTGGAAACCCACGCCCGCTCACGGCCCTCGCCCTGCTCTTCGTGCTCGCCGGCTGCGTGCCCGCCGTCGCGGAACAATCGCCCCTGCCTGCGGTCGAAACGCGCCCTATCCCCCAAAATTATGCAGGATTGGGTGAGGTGATCGGCCACAATGCCCAGGCGCTCGAAAGCGCGTTCGGAACGCCCGATCTCGATGTGCGCGAGGGCGATGCCCGCAAGCTGCAATTTTCGAGCGCGCTGTGCGTGCTCGACGCCTATCTCTATCCGCGCGGCGGCCGCGGAGAGCCGGTCGTCACCTATGTCGACGCGCGGCGGCCGGACGGCAGCGATTTCGACCGCGCGTCCTGCATCGCCTCGCTTCACCAGGCGCGCTAATTCCCGCCGTCATGCCGCATCACGCCCGGAGTGACGATATGACTAGAGGGAATTAAGCCGTTCCAGCGCCCATTCCGCCGCTTCGGCGACGATCTCGTCTTCATCGTCCTTCAGCCGCTGGAGGGCAGGGACCAGCGCGCCATTGCCGCTATTGCCCGCCGCGATCGCGGCGTTGCGCACCATGCGGTTCCGCCCGATCCGCTTGATCGGCGAACCGGCGAATATCTGGCGGAAGGCCGTATCGTCGAGCGCGAGGAGATCGGCGAGATCGGGCGCGGTGAGCTCGGCGCGCGGGGCAAAGGCCTTGTGGGCGTGCGCGGCGGAAGCGAAGCGGTTCCACGGGCAGACGGCCAGGCAGTCGTCGCAGCCGTAGATGCGATTGCCGATCGCCGCGCGGAATTCGTGCGGGATCGGCCCCTTATGCTCGATGGTGAGATAGGAAATGCAGCGCCGCGCATCGAGGCGATAGGGCGCCGGGAAGGCATTGGTCGGGCAGGCGGTCTGGCAGGCGGTGCAGGAGCCGCAATGGCCGCGGTGCGGAATGTCGGCTTCCAGCTCAAGTGTCGTGTAGATGGCGCCCAGGAACAGCCAGCTCCCGTGGGCGCGGCTGACGAGATTGGTATGCTTGCCCTGCCAGCCGAGGCCCGCCGCCTCGGACAACGGCTTTTCCATGACGGGCGCGGTATCGACGACCACCTTCAACTCGCACCCCGCCTCGGCCACCAGCCAGCGGGCGAGGGCCTTTAGCGCTTTCTTCACCGTGTCGTGATAGTCGCCGCCCTGCGCATAGACCGAAATTCGCCCCTTTTCCGGATGATCGGCAAGCGCCAGCGGATCGCGCCCCGGCGCGTAGCTCATGCCGAGCGCGATTACCGATCTGACGTCCGGCCACAGGCCCGTAGGCGACGCGCGCCGGTCAGCCGTCTCCTCCATCCAGATCATGCCGCCATGTGCGCCCTCCGCGAGCCACTCGCGCAGCCTTCTGCCGCTTTCGGGCGCGGCATTGGCGGGCGCGATGCCGAAGGCGCAAAAGCCGAGCGCGCGGGCTTCCGCTTCCAGTCTTTCGCGCAGCTTTGGCTTGCCAGGGTCCATGCACCCCCGCTACCATCTTGAATAAGCAAGGGGATATCGAAAAATGCGGGGGCAATTGGCGATAGAGGCGAAAGGGCTGTTCAAGGCCTTTGACGGGAAGACGGCGGTCGACGGCATCGACATCGCCGTGCCGGAAGGCTCCATCTACGGCATTCTCGGGCCCAACGGCGCGGGCAAGACGACCACGATCCGCATGCTCCTCGGCATCATCGATCCGGACCGGGGCGAGCGCACGTTGCTCGGCCATTCGGCCCCGATCGAGGCGGCCTCCATCGTCGGCTATCTTCCGGAAGAACGCGGTCTCTATCAGTCGATGACCGCGCGGGAGGTGATCGCCTTCATGGGCGCGCTGCGCGGCCTGCCGCTCGAGGTGGGGCGCAGGCGTGCGGAGGGCATGCTCGCCGACAACGGCCTGGGCGACTATATCAACAAACCGATCAAGAGCCTGTCCAAGGGCATGGCGCAGACGGTGCAATTGTTCGGCACCATCGTCCATAGGCCGAAACTCATCGTGCTCGACGAACCCTTTTCCGGCCTCGACGCGATCAATCAGGGAAGGCTCGAGGCCCTGATCAAGGCCGAAGCGGCGGAAGGGCGGACGATCATCTTTTCCACCCACGTCATCGCCCATGCCGAGCGGCTGTGCGAGCGGATCGCGATCATCGCGGGCGGCAAGCTGCGCTTCGAAGGCAAGGTGGCCGAAGCGCGCGATCGCCTGCGCCCGCAGGTTCGGCTGCGCACCCGCGCGGCGGACGGGACCTGGCGCGTTGCCATTCCGGCGGGCGCCGCCCAGGTGGACGGCGTCTTCCAGTTCGAACTGCCCGAAAGCGGCATCGAACCTTTGCTCAAGACCCTGATCGACGGCGGCGCGGGGATCGAGGAATTGTCGATCGAACGGCCCGGCCTCCACGACGCCTTCGTCGCCATCGCGGGAGATCAGGCGATGCGGGACATGGAACGCAGCGCCCGGATGGAGGAAGCGGCATGAACAGCATTTTCCGGGCGGCCTGGATCATCTGCCGCCGCGATTTCGTGGCGACGGTCTATTCCAAGACCTTTTTCCTGTTCCTGGTCGCGCCGCTCGTCGCGGTGGGCTTCGGCTATCTGGTCGGAAAGACGACGGAAGACGCCGACAAGCAGGTGGGCCGCGCCAAGGTGGCGATCGTTGCCGAGGCAACGGTTCAGGATGCGATGAAGGCGGCTCATATCCAATTGACCGAAGCGCTCGGCGAAAAGGCGCTGCCGCTCATCGAACCGGTTGCGCCGGAAACGAATGTCGAAGCGCAAGCGCGGTCGCTGCTTGCGTCCAACGACGCGGATTTCTCGGCGGTCATGACCGGCACGCTGGAGCGGCCCGTACTTTACGGCCCCACCGATACTGTCGGCGACTATGCTAAGGAAATCGGAACCGTCATCGAAAAGGCACGCACGGCAGGGGCTCTCAAGACCGCGGGCCTGCCGCCGCAGACGTCCGATATCGACATCGTCACCACGGATCAGTCGGGAGGCGACACCAATATGGGCCGCCATTCTCTCGCCCGCGCCGGTCAGACGATCATCTTCTTCTTCACCATCCTGCTGGCGGGTATGCTTTTGTCCAACCTCATCGAGGAAAAATCGAACAAGATCATCGAAATCCTCGCGGCCGCGGTTCCGCTCGATGCCGTGTTTCTCGGCAAGATCATGGCGATGCTCGCCATATCGGTGATCGGCGTCATCATCTGGGGAACGATCGGCGTCGCCGCGGTCATCCTGTTTCAGGGGATTGCCGGGTCCCTGACGCCGCCCGCCGTCGGTTGGCCGCTCTTCGTCTTCCTACTCCTCTTCTATTTCGCGTCGAATTACATGTTATACGGCGCGATCTTCGTCGGTATCGGTGCGCAGGCGAACAGCGTGCGGGAGGTGCAGACCCTCTCCATGCCGGTGACGTTCAGCCAGATCATCTTCTTCGCTCTTGCGAGCAGTACGGTGGGGCAAGACAATGTCGCCGCAACCTTCGGCGCGGCCGCTCTCCCGCTGACCTCGCCGCTCACCATGATCGCGATGGCGGCGCAGTCGCCGCTGATCTGGCCGCACCTCGTGGCGATTGTCTGGCAGCTCGCCTGGCTGTTCCTGATCATCCGCGCCGCGACGCTCATGTTCCGCCTCACCGTCATGAAATCCGGCAGGGCGGGCTCATTCTTCGCGCCGCTCAAGGCCGTGTTCGCCCGGAAAGCCTGAAGGCTACAGTAGTGCTCCTGCTTTGGCAGGAGCACTAAGGGCGGCTTAAGGCGCCGCGGTCAGTTCCAGCACGTCGAGGCGGCTACCGGTGCGTGGGTCGGGCATGACGAGACGAAAGCGGAAATCGTCCACCCGTTCGAAAATGGCGGCGACGTTCCGATCCGCGTCGTCGCCATAGGCAGGCGGCGCCTTCTCCGCGCCAATGGCGGCGGCGCCAAGGAAGATCATCCGGAGCGGCGCATCCTTGTCGTCCCAAAGATACCCCCCCGGACGCTCGGACCCCTCATTCTTGGTGAGCGCCAGCCTGTCGTCATTGACGCCTACATAGCAGAAGAAGGATTTGAACGCGGCGAAGGCGCGCTGGCCCGTTCCCGGCTTTCCGAAACGAAGGATACGGCAATGGTAGAAACCTGGCGTCGGTTGAGGCCGCGGCAGCGCTGCGCCGGGGTCGAGCAGCGGTCCTTCCTCCTCGATCTGGCGTCCGAAGCCCGCCTTGCGTGCGGCCGCGAGTGCCTCGGTCCAGACCGCGGACGCAGCGGCGATTTTCGCCATGTCGGCTGTGGTGGCGACATCGGACCAGCTTTCCTCGTCCGGCACCTCCAGTGTGACAGCCGGCATCTCTTTGGGAGGCGGCGCCCGATGACAGGCGGAGGCGGCGAGCAAAAGGAAAAGTGCATAGAGGCGGGGCTGTTCCATCGATCTTCCCTATGGGAGGGGCGTGAACGCGACAGGCCGGCGCCGGCGAGGGCTTCTCTTATCAGTGAACGAAGCGTGCCACCACATCCCGGTAGGAACGGCTCACCTTCACCTGGCTGCCGCTGCCGAGCACCAGGAAGCATTCGCCGTTCGTGTGCGGCTTCACCTGCCGGACCTGGTCGAGATTGACGATGGTCGAGCGGTGAACGCGCTGGAAGCGGCGCGGATCGAGGCGTTTTTCCAGATCTTTCATCGTTTCGCGCAGGATCAGCGTGTTGTCGCCCGTATAGATGCACATATAGTCGCCCGCCGCGTCGATCTTCTCGATCGTGTCGACGTCGACGCGGTAGATCTGCCCGCGATCCTTGATGTTGATGAGCTTTTCGTAGCGATTGGACGAGAAGCCGTCATCGCCCTGCTCCACCGTCTCCACCGCTTCCGGCGCGACTTCGGCCAGCACTTCCTTGAGCTTTCCGGCTTCCTCGGCGCTCCGCCGCTCGGCGAGGCGCTGGCGCACCCGTTCCAGCGTGTCGGCGAGGCGGTCTTCCTCCACCGGCTTCATGAGATAGTCCACCGCCTGCGCCTCGAACGCGCGGATCGCATGATCGGAATAGGCCGTCACGAAGACGAAGAGCGGCGGCTCGACCTCCATCAGCCCCTGGATCACGGAAAAGCCGTCGAAGCCGGGCATCTGAATGTCGAGGAAAACAAGATCGGGCTTGTGGGTCTTGATCGACCGGATCGCCTCGCGCCCGTTGGTGCAGGTGTCGACGATCTCGACGTCGTCGTGGCGTTCAAGGCGGAGCTGCAGGCCCTGGATGGCCAGCGGCTCGTCGTCGACCAGGATCGTGCGGATGGTCATTTGGGTTCCTCGGCTTGGTAAGGAATGTCGATGATAACGCTGAATCCCCCTGAAGTGTTCGTTTGAGTCTCAAAACGATGTTCGGCGCCATAGGCTTGCGTCAGACGGTCCCGAATGTTCGGTAAACCGACGCCGGTGGACTGGGCGGCGGCATGCGTCTGCTCCTGCGGCCCCGGCCCGGTATCCGACACGGTGATGAGCACCCGGTCGCCGATGCGCTGCGCGTCGATCGTGATATCGGCCCCTTCCTCCTGCGGCGTCACCGCATATTTGATCGCATTTTCGACGAGGGGCTGGAGGAGGAGGGAGGGCAGGCGCGCGGAGGCCGCCGCTGCGTCGATATTGAATTGCGGGCGGAGCCGGTCCTCGAAGCGCATCTTCTCGATCTCGAGATAGAGTTTCAGCGTCTCGACTTCCTGCGCCAGCGTCACCGATCCCATCGGTTCGTTCACCAATGTGTAACGGAGGAAGGAGGAGAGGCGGGACAGCATTGCATTGGCCCGCTCGGTCTGCCGCAGCAGCACGAGGGTGGAGATGGAGTTCAGCGTGTTGAACAGGAAGTGGGGATTGAGCTGATAGCGCAGCATCGCAAGTTGCGCGGAACTCGCCTGCGCTTCCAGCCGCAGCAACTGATCGGTCTGCTCCTCCAGTAGGATATAATAATTGATGCTGTAATAGAGGGCGGACCAGGCCACCAGCAGGGTGAAATCGAGCAGGATCGCGCCGAGGAACTGGAAACCCTCCGGCCGGAAGCCGGGCCGCAGGAAGGTCGCATGGCTCCACGTTTCGATCGCCGAATAGACGGCCGAGGCGATGAGGACGAGCAGGATCGAGACCACCCAGGTAATGACCGGCCGCTGCTTGATGAGACGGCGGAAGGCAGCCGCCATCAGCAGGGTCAGCGAATAGCCGGTCGCAGTCAGCAAGGCGGCGTGCAGAAGGAAGCTGAAGCCCATCGCATTGGCGAGGCCGGAGAGAGCGCGCAGGATGAAATAGCCCGCCCATCCCGCCGATTGCAGGATCCAGAAGGCGCGGTTCTTGTCGCCGAAGAAAGGTTCGGCATTGAGATGGAAGGGCTGCCAACCCTGCCGCGGCGCCTTGGCTGCCGGCGCTGTGGACGGCGACGCAAGCCCGCCCGTCAATGCCGCGGGTTCAGTTGCCAACCGCCTTCGCCCTTTCCGCCGTTTTCCGTTCCGGAAGCACGACCATCGACCAGTCTCCTTCATCCGCCACATAAGCGGCCACCGCCCGGCGTATATCCTCCGCCGTCAGCCCCTTATAGTCGGAAAGGAAGGTTCGTGTCTGCTCGATGAGCGCGGGCGTCGTCGTCCAGCCTTCCATCGCGTCCAGCCAATAGGCGTTGGTGGCGAGCCGCCGCTCGATCCCGGAGAGGATCGGGTTCTGCGCGCGAGCGAATTCGTCCGGCTTGACGGGATTGGCGGCAAGATCGGCGACGATCTCCCGCGCGATGCGGAAGAAGGTGTCGACTCGGTCCGGCTTCAGCTCAGCCGAGGCGTAGAAGATGCCCCAGTCCGGGAAAGTCTCCGACGTGGCCGAGGACGCAGTGGGCGAATAGCTCGCCCCTTCTTCTTCGCGAAGGCGGTCGAACAGCCGCACCTGGAAGATGTTGCCGGCCATGCTGAGCGCGCGCCGGTCCTTCATCCGGTCGAGGCCTCCGAAGGTCGTCCAGCCGATGATCGCCTGCGCCTGATCGGGATCGCCCTTATGAGTGAAGACCTTCGGCTGGGGATTGGCGGCGGGCGGCTTCACCGCGACCGGCTTGTCCTGCAGCGCGGCGCGCGCGGGCAGCGCGGCGACCGTCGCCTTCATCGCCTCGACCACCTTGTCGAGATCAACGTCACCCACCACGATGGCTTCCACCGGCCCCTGCCGCAGCGCGGGGGCGAAAAAGTCCTGGAACGCCTTCTCGGTCGCCGCGCTGATCTGGCCCTTCTCCGGGCTCGCCCAGCGCATGTCGCCCGACCGGGTGAAGGCGGAAAACTCCCGCCCCGCACGGGCCGAGGCGGAGGCGAAGCCCAGTTCGTAATTTTCTAGCATGCTGGCCTTGGCGCGGCCGAACAGCGCATCGTCCCAGCGCGGATAAGCAAGCTTCGTCGCGAGCAGCCGCATCTGATCGGAAAGATCTTCGGCATTAGTCGATCCGGCCAGTTCGAACGCATCCTCCTGAACGGAGAAGTTCATCGCGATCCGGCGCCCGGTGATCAGCCGTTCAAGGCCGTCGAGATCGAGATCGGCAAGGCCCGAAGGCGCGACGACGCCGCTCAGCCAGGCGAGGGTCGCGCGGTCGGCGGGAAGGCTGCTCGCACCCTTGCCGAAGCGGAGCTTCACGCCCACGCGGCCCTTCTCATAATCGGTCTTCTTGAAGGTAAGGCTCGACCCGTTGGCGAAGCGGACGATCGTGACGCCGAGATCGGCGATGTCCTGCCGCGACACTTCCTTGCCGGGCTGGCCGAGCTTGGGCAGGCTGTCGAACGTGACGCTCCGGTCGGCCTGACGGTTGGCCGGCGCGACCTTCTCCGCTTCGGTCAGTGCGGCGGCGACCTTAGGCAGTCCGCCTTCGACTTCCTGCGGCGTGAGCAGGACGAGGCGCGGCCCCGCGCCCGTGAACAGATCCTTCATCGCCTGCCCGACCGCGGCGGGCGTCATTTCCGGCGCCACGGCGTCGAGCATGGCAAGCGAAGTCCTGGCACTCGCCACCACCTCGTTCGAATCGACCGCATTAACCAGCAACTGCGCCCATTGCTGGGACTTGACCGTATTCTCCCCCTCGACGGCGGAGATGGCGGCCCGGCGCATATTCTGGATTTCGCGCGCGATTTCGGCCTCGCTCGGCGGCGCGCGGAGGGCATCGGTGATGATCGCGAAGCTTTCGTTCAGCGCTTCCTTCCACTTGCCGTCCCGCGCGGTGATGCCGAGCTGGGTCGCATCGGCGACATGAGTTGAGCGGCTGGCGCCGACGCCCGCGCCGACATAGGCGGCGCCCGTCCGCGCATGCGCTTCCAGGCGGCGGTTGAGGATGTTCGTCGCCAGCAGCCGGCCAAGGTCCATGCGCTCCCGCGCTACCGTATCGACCTGGGCGACATAAGGCCGCAGCCAGATGAGCGCGGCGTTATAGGGGGCGCCGGGATAAGCGAGCGTCGCCGCCCGCTCCTTGGGCGTGATGATCGCGCCATAATCGGGCGCGGCGGGCGGCGGGCCGCTCGGCTTCCAGTCGCCGAACCGCGCCGCGATCAGCTCCTCCATCATCGCCGGATCGGCGTCGCCCACCATGATCACGGTCGCGCGGTCGGGCCGGTACCAGCGCTCGTAGAAGGCGCGCAGGCCCTCGGGGGTGGCGCCCGCCAGCGTCTCGTTGGTGCCGATCGTATCGCGCTGCGCATATTTGAGGCCGGCGTAGAAGAGCGGCTGGGTCACTTCCAGAAGGCGCGTGCCAAGCTCCGGGCGGCGTCCCTTTTCCGCCAGCACGATCTTGCGCTCGGCCTCGACGGCGGCGGGATCGAACAGGGCGGTGTCGACCATTTCCGAAAGGACGTGCAGGCTGGTGTCGAGCGATGTACGGTCGGCGTGCGGCAGATCGAGCTGATAGACGGTCTGCGTGGTGTCCGTGGAGGCATTGGTGTCGCTGCCGAAGCTCGCGCCGAATTGCTGCCAGATGTGCCGCGCCTCGCGGTCGCCGAAGCTTGCCGAACCCCGGAACACCATATGTTCGACGAAATGGGCCCAGCCCTGCTCGTTATCCGCTTCGTTGAGCGCGCCCGTGTCGATCCGCACCCGCACCGACACCTGTCCGGCGGGAAGGGCGTTACGCCGCACCGCATAGCGCACCCCATTGGGCAGCGATCCGAAGGTCCAGGCCGAATCGCGGGCGATATCGCTGCCGCGATAGAGCCAGTCGGCATCGCCTCTCGCCTGAAGCGGCGCGGCGAGAAGGGCGAAGGCGGCAATAAGCCAGCGTAATGTGTGGCGCATGGATCCGAAGTTAGTCGTTTATGGGCGGCGTCCGCAATATGGATCGCATTTCCAAGGCGGCAATGGCCGCACGATGGCTGGTTAGGATTTTCGTGTCAATTCAATAGTCTATGGAGCTTCGTCAAAGGATCGCGCCTTCGGCAGGGAACCCTTCGCGGTCCCGGAACTTGTTGTCCGGCGCGCCGGGAGCCACCGCCATGAACCGAATCCTGCCACTGATCCTTCTCCTCTGCGCCGCCTGCTCGAACGAGGATGGCGGAAACACGGTGCAGGACAATGCGGCCCTCGCCCCGGGCGCCAGCGTTGCCGCCGATGACGGGGCGGTGGATAACCTGCAGAGCCCGCTCAACCCGCCTGCCCCCGGCGAACCCGGCGGCCTTCCCGACGACCGCACGCCTGTCTCCGAAGCGCCCTTCACGCAAGACAGCGCCCAGGGCGCCGCCAATGTCGTCCAGACCTATTATGCGCTGCTGGAGCAGGGAAAGTATCGGGAGGCCTGGCGCCTCTGGTCGGAAGGCGGAGAGGCGAGCGGGATGGGCGCGGAGGCCTTTACCGCGAGCTTCGCCGAATATGCCGAATATCACGCCAATATCGGCGCGCCGGGGCGGATCGAAGGCGCGGCGGGTTCGCTTTATGTCACGGTGCCGGTGCAGCTTTACGGCCGCCTCAAGAGCGGCGAACCGTTCAACAGGAAAGGCGCGGTCACCTTGCGCCGCGTCAACGACGTTCCCGGCTCCACCGGGGAGCAGCGCCGCTGGCACATCGCCTCCACCGATGTGGAGCCCCGGCCCTAGTCTGGCCGGAAGCGGCCGCGGCCCGGCTCCAGCGCGAAGGGGAAATGGTCCTTGATCCGCGCATTGACGAACTGGCCCACTGACGGTGCCGCGAGCAGGGCGCGGTACAGGGCTTCCGGCACCCCGAAATAGGAATAGCGGCCATTGTCCCTGTACCAGATGTCGAGCACCCTCTCGCCTGCCCGATATTCGACCCGGTCGACGGCGGAGGAATGGACGCGCGGCATGGCATTGCCGCAACCCGCGCCTTTGCTATGAAGTTCCGGCGAAGAAGGAGAGTGACGAGATGAAGCCCGCTTTTGTCCTTGCGACCGGCCTTGCCCTCTTGACGGCGGCCTGCGGCGACGGCGCGCCGTCCGGCAATGCCGCCGCGCCGAAAGTGGAGCGCTCGAAGCCCAATCCCTTCCACGATCGCCTGATGGCCCTCAGCGAAACCGATCGCGGCCTGGCGCTTCGCCGGGCCGTGCAGGACAATGGCGGCAGCTGCCGCCGCATCCTCTCCAGCGCCTATCAGGAAGAATATAAGGGCATGCGCATGTGGACCCTGCGCTGCGAAGGAAAACGGGATTGGGCGGTCTTCGTCGGCGCGAGCGGCCGCGTCCAGGCGCGGACCTGCGCCGACAATTTGAAGCTGGGTTTGCCCGCCTGCCGTTTCGACAAGGCGGGCTGAAACCTAACAGCTGCGCGTTTCGCGATATTCGCCGCTGGCGGTCTTCTCGCGAATGATCACGCAATCGCCGTCCTTCTGCTCCTCGCGCCAGCTGCCGTCGGGGTTGGTGACGCGGTTACCCGTCTTGGGCACCCTCTTGCCGTTCTTGATGTCGTAGGAGAAGTTATCCGGCGTCTTCTTCACGGGCTCAGCAAGCGCGGCCGAAACCGGGCCAGCCGCAAGGATGGCAAGTCCGATCCCGGCAATCGCCAAGGCGGCCACATGAGCCGGGCGGTGCTTCATGAAGGTGATCGCGTTCATGGCTTTCATATAGGCCGTCCAGGATTACCCTTCAATGAACGCCTATTTGGGCAACTCGATCGTGGGGCCGAGATTGCGCATCACCTCCCGGGCGTCGAAGCTTTTCGGATCATTGGGTCGCGCGCCCTTGAACATCACGATCTCGGCGCTCGCTTCATATCGATCGATCGTGTCGACATCCACGGTGCTCGAAAAGAAGGGATCTCCGTACCAGGGATCCCAACCTCTCCAGCCCCAAGGTCCATGGTAGCGCCACGATGGCCCCCACCAGCCATAAGGGCCATCGTAGAAAGGATAGGAATGCACAGTGGTGGTCACCCGCCTGTCAGTCGCTCGGTCGGCGAGGGTGAAGCCGTCAAAACCTTCCTGCACCGTCAGTTCCGCGGCGCGGTAGAGGAGATAATTCTCGACGCGTTGGCGGCTGGTGAACTGGTTGCCGCTGAACATCACGCGGAAGCGGTTATTCTCGATCCTCTGGCTGCTATACCCGCCCGACGTCTTGGAGCCGCCGATCGGCTGATACGGCGTGGCGGTGGCGCAGGCGGTGAGAATCAACGCGGTGCCGATTGATGCGGCGAGTGCTTTTTGTCGTGCGGTTACGATGCGGCGGAGCATGGCGGCATCCTTTCCTTGGCTGTCGTACAGGTATCAACGCCCGCGCATACCCCCGCGTTCCTGTCCTGAACCTGCCAAGGATCGACAATAGCGCCAGGAGCGTTACACGTCCGGCATGATCACAAGGGGGTCCCCTATGGACCGTATATTCACCATCGTAGCGGGGCGGATCGCCCGTGCGGCCGGACAGCCGTTCGCCTTCATCGGCTCGCTCTTCATCATCCTGCTCTGGATCGTGTCGGGCCCGATCTTCCATTATTCCGATACGTGGCAGCTCATCATCAACACCGCGACGACGATCGTCACCTTCCTGATGGTCTTCCTGATCCAGAATTCGCAAAATCGCGACGCGGCCGCGATGCAGGCGAAGCTCGACGAGCTCATTCGCGCCGTGCAGGACGCGCGCGGCCAGTTCATCGGCATCGAACATCTGCCTGACGCCGAAATCTGCCGCATCCGCGACGAACTGGAAACGGAGTTCGGAGAAGCGGTGGAAAGCCTGAAGCCGCCGCCCGGCCGCAGCGTCGCCCGGCTGATCAACCGCTATTGAAGGAAAGGGGGCGCCCTCCAGGAAGGGAGAGCGCCCGTCTTCGCTACTTCTTCAGCACGCCGAGCGCGGCGGTCACCATCGCCTCGGTCGCGGTCTCGATCGTGCGGTCCGCGTCCGGCGCCCAGAAGGGGCTGTGGAGCGAGGGCAGGGTCGTTTCGCCCGCCTGTGCCTTGTCCCACACGGATTGCGGAACGCCGCCCACCCAGAAGATCATGCTCTCGATGCTCTTGTCGGCGAGATAATAGCGGCTGAAATCCTCGCCGCCCATGACGGCGGGTGTTTCCTTGACCCGGTCCGCCCCGAAACGCTGGCGGAACAGGGCGGTGGTATCCGCCGTGAGCTTCGCCGTGTTGAAGGTGGCGGGCGTATATTCGGCCTCGCGCACCGTCACTTCCGGCATCTTGTCCTCCGGCATGCCCGCCGCGATCGCCTCGCCCTTCGCGATGCGCTTGATGCCGTCCAGCAGCAGCTTGCGGTTGGCGTCGGTATAGCTCCGCACGGTGAGGAGCAGGGTCGCTTCGTCCGAAATGATGTTGTGCTTGGCGCCCGCGTGGAAGCTGCCGACCGTCACCACGGCCGGATCCTGCGGATCGACCTCGCGGCTCACCAGGGTCTGGAGCGCCGTGACGATGCGGGAGGCAAGGACGATGGGATCCTTGGTGGTCTGCGGATAGGCGCCGTGGCCGCCGACGCCCTTTACCTTGATATCGACGCTGTCGACATTGGCGAGCGCATAGCCCGGCGTCACGCCGATAACGCCCGCCGGAAGCGCGGCCGTATCGTGGAAGGCGAGGGCGTGGGTGGGTTTCGGGAAGCGGCTATAGAGCCCGTCCTCCAGCATCACGCGCGCGCCGGTGCCGATCTCCTCGCCCGGTTGCAGGATCATGACGAGCGTGCCGGACCATTCACCTTTCATCGCGGCAAGGCGGCGTGCCGCGCCGACCCAGGCAGTCATATGCGTGTCGTGGCCGCAGGCGTGCATGACGCCGCTTTCCACCCCTGCAAGGCTCGTCCCGCGCACCTTGCTGGCGAACGGAAGGCCGGTCTGTTCGATCACCGGCAGGCCGTCCATATCGGCGCGCATCAGGAGCACGGGGCCCGGGCCGTTTTTCATCACCGCCACGACGCCGGTCTTGCCGACGCCCGTGGTCACCTCGAAGCCCAGCTTCTTCGCCTCGGCCGCGAGCTTGGCGGAGGTCTTCACCTCCTGCATCGAAAGCTCAGGGTTTGCGTGAAGGTCGCGATAGAGCGTCATCAGAGACGGCATATCGGCCTTCACTGCGGTCTCAAGTGGATCGGCGGCGGCAGGCGTGGCGGTGAGTGCCGTCAACGCAAGAACGGCGGCAATGGTCGTCTTCATTATTCCCCCTTTGGAACGAGCTCGATTACGTCGAGCGTGGATTCGAAATGCGGATAGGGAAGGACGAGGCGCCAGCGCCTCTCATCCACCCGTTCGAGAATACCGGCCATGTCGCGGTCTTGGTCCTGGCCGTACCGGAAGGCGCGCTGTTCGTCGCCGAGCTGGAGCGTGCCGAGAAAGACGCGGCGGCGATTGCCGTCAGGATAGAGCGTGCCTATCGGCCGCTGCGATCCGCTGGTCTTCATGAAGCGAAGCTTGTCATCGCCCGCCGTCCGGATCCGGCAGGTGAAGGGAGGATAGGCGACATAGGGAAGCAGGCCGCGCCCCTGATTGCCGACTTTCAAGGTGCGGCAGGCATAATCGCCCGGCGGAATGTCCCGCCATTCGATGGCGGCGTCGGGATCGAGCAATGCGCCCTCCCGCTTCACCGCGTCTCCCGCGCCGCCAGCCTCGGCCTGGGCCAGCGCCTGAACCCAGGCGGTACGCCAGTTCCGGATGCGGCGGTGATCATCATCCGTGGCGGTCGCGCGCCACGCCGCCCCTTCTTCAATCCCCGCGCGGCACGCAGCCTCTCCGGCGACGGGCGTTTCGCCGTTCGCCTGGCAGAATGCGGCAAGGAGGAGGAAGGGAAGGGGGGTCATTGCGCCGTCCAGCCCCCGTCCATCGACAGATTCGCGCCGGTGATCGACGCGGCTTCGTCCCGGCAGAGGAACAGCGCCAGCGCCGCCACCTGATCCACCGTCACGAATTGTTTGGTCGGCTGCGCGGCGAGAAGCACGTCGTTCATCACCTGCTCGCGGCTGAGGCCGCGCGCCTTCATCGTATCGGGTATCTGGTTCTCGACGAGCGGGGTCCAGACATAGCCGGGGCTGATGCAATTCACCGTCACGCCGCTCTGCGCCGCCTCCAGCGCCACCGTCTTCGTAAAGCCCGCCACGCCGTGCTTCGCCGCCACATAAGCGGATTTGTTCGGGCTGGCGACCAAGCTATGCGCCGATGCGGTGTTGATGACGCGGCCCCAGCCTTTCGCCTTCATGCCGGGCAAGGCAAGGCGGGTGGTGTGGAACACGGCCGAGAGGTTGAGGGCAAGGATCAGGTCCCATTTTTCCACCGGAAACTGATCGACCGGCGCGACATGCTGCATGCCCGCATTGTTGATGAGGATATCGACGCTGCCCAGTTCCGTCACGGTGTCCGCGACGAGGGCTTCGATCGCGTCGGCCCGCGTCAGGTCCGCGCCGTTATAGCGCGCCTTGCCGCCGCTCGCGGTTTCAAGCTCGGTGCGGATCGCCTCGATCTCG
>DATDNN010000050.1:0-4489 GCA_036518255.1 Allosphingosinicella sp.
ACAATGCGCTCGGCAGCGATTTCGCCTCGCCGACCGGGCTGGTGGAATATGCGCTCCGCTCGCCGATCGATGCGCCCGGCACTTCGCTGACCGCGGCGCTCATGCCCTATGGCGGCACCCTGGTGGAAGGTACCGCGTCGATCCGGATCGGAGAGGAAGCGGGGGTTCATTTGGGTGCCCAGTCCCATACTTCCCGCGGTTCGGTGGGTTGGCACGGCCAGAGCTACCGCTTCGGCCTGATCGGCGAGTGGCGGCCGGGGGACGCGTCGATCAAGGCTTTCGCGAGCGTCAACGACTTCGATTTCGAGGGCAATTACGGCGTTACCGTCAACGGCGACCGGCTTCCGCCCAACCTCGAGCATCCAAAGCCGCTCCTGCCCGAATGGGGGGATCATGACGGACAGGATATCAATGCGGGCGTGATCGCCAGGCTGGAAGCGGGCAAGCGGCTGACGCTCAGCGCTTCCGCCATCTATTCGCGGCTTGATCTCAACACCGCCGATTTCGCCCTCTACACTCTTCGCCCCGACGGCACGGGCAGCGCCGTCATCACCAGCAATCGCCCCCGCGACACCGATGCCTTTGCGGGCGCGGTCGGCGCGAGCTGGCGGACGAGCGCGGCTGGACGCCTGTTCGGCGAAGTGCGGGTCCGGGCCACTTATGCCGCCTTTGCGCCGCCCGGAACGATCCGCCTCGATTTCTTCGATCAGGATGTGGGCCTGCCCGATACCGTTCCGCCCCCGCTGCCTCCGCTTCCGCAGACGAAGGATCGCACGCGGCAGATGACGATCGGCCTCGGCTATGAACATTCCTTCTCGCGCCTGCGGCTGAAGGCCGGGGTGCAGAAGGCGCAGAATCGGCGGACCTTCGCGCTTCCC
This sequence comes from Allosphingosinicella sp., assembly GCA_036518255.1. Classification (GTDB taxonomy): domain Bacteria; phylum Pseudomonadota; class Alphaproteobacteria; order Sphingomonadales; family Sphingomonadaceae; genus Allosphingosinicella. The sequence continues at coordinate 879 of DATDNN010000050.1, forward strand.
CAGCTTGCGGAAACGGTGTCCAGCGAAGCGCCCTGGCTTTACGATCTGTCGGCGGCGGCGGCTCTGTCGCCGCGATGGACCGCTTTCGCCACCGCGACGCGCGGCCTCGAGGATTCGGGCATCGCGCCCGGCAATGCGGCCAATGCGAACGCCGTCCTGCCCGTCGTGGTGGCGGAGCAGCAGGAGATCGGTGTCAGGGGAGAGGTCGCGCCCGAACTCACCCTGATCGCTTCCGCCTTTTCCATCGCCAAACCGGCGGCGGGTTTCGACGAAAATGGCGTCTACGGCCTGTCCGGCAATTTGCGTCATCGCGGCCTGGAATTGTCGCTTACCGGGCGAGTGGCGCCCGGACTTCGGATGGTGGCGGGCATCGCCTATCTCGACGCCGAACGGTCGGGCGAGCAGGTGGATCGCGGCATCCAGTCGCGGGAGGTTCCCGGCGTTTCCGATGTCACCGCGCTCGCCAATCTCAACTGGTCGGTGCCGGGCGTGGAGGGCTTGTCCGTGGACGGGCAGGTCAATTACGCCAGCTCCCGCCGGATGCGATCCGCCGACGATTTGAGGACGCCGGCCCAGGCCACGCTCGATCTCGGCGCCCTCCACCGTTTCAAGGTGGGCGGGGCCGACGTTTCGCTGCGCGCCTTCGTCACCAATGTGTTCGATAACGACATCTGGGTTGCCCAGCGCTCCGAGCTGCTGGACCGCATATCGCGCCGCAGCTTCCGCCTGAGCCTTACCCTTCGCCGGTGAGGCGGTGGAAGTCCGCGACTTCTGAAATGTGAGCGGGGCATCCGGAAAGATGTAGAGTTCGACACTGGAAGACCTGAAAGGAATGAATAATCGCCTGATCAATGCCAGTTTTTATGTTCGCCGGGAGCCGGAATTAGCAAGAAGACGTGAATTGATCACTGTCTTGTGAGCTTTTCTGATCGATTGAAATCTGTTAAATCACTGAGGGACAGTGATTGCCCGGAGACAGAAGAAAGTGTCTGTCTGTCTCGTTGCAAGGGAGGATGTTGGGGTTGATTTTCGCGGCTTCTTTTATCTTGATTTCAGTGACGAACGCTGCGCCACAAGCTGTTAAACTGCCCTATGCAGAACCGAGTTTCAGTTGTGTGGGAGCATTGTCTCCCACCGAAGAGGCCATTTGTGCCGATGCTGAGCTCAGGGCCTATGATAGCGCGATGCACTTTGCCTATACTCGCAAATGGAGCTGGATGGATCGCCGTTGGTCAACGCAGCGGAAGTGGCTTGCCTATCGGAATAAATGCGGTGCTGACAGAGGCTGCGTGCTTGCAGCCTATAAGCAGTGGCTTGAAGGATTGGACCCTGTTGAGGATGTGGGTTCGCCTCTTCCGCGCGTTGCAGGTCCGCCTGATGAAGGCGGCGACCTCATGCTGGGAAGTCTGCAGTCGCCGACGGGCGAAGTGACGAATTTGAAAGATACCGGAGAGCTCTTCATCCAGCCTCTGGGAGAGGATTGGTACTTCTTCAAGGCATTTGCCGTTCATGCTTATGACCCCCATGACGGTCTTGGCGCAAACGCATCCACGTCAGGCGCCCTTGGCCTTGTGCACCTTACTCATGGCATCGGCCGCTTCGTCGATGATCCGCAGGAAGAGATGACGTGCACACTCCAGATCACGAAGCTGCCGGACGGTGCTTGGAAACTGGATGAGGAAGGGGATTCATGCAGCGGGATCGGCTCTTCTCTGACGGGTATCTACCGCAGGTAAGATGAGCCTATGTTCCTGCCGGAGCATGCCGATTGCATCGTTCAATGAAAATCCCGCGATTTCGGCAAAATGCGGACGTTGCGGGGATGGCCGCCGCCACGCGGATAGTGCGGGTGCGCGACGACGTCGGCGCGGGCGAGGGCGGGCTCCACCGGCCGATCGTCCGACAGGCGGGCGAGTTCGGCGGAGCGGTCCATAATCCGCGTCGCCATCAGGTGGACGACGCCTTCGGGGCTTCTTTGCACCTGGCCCTCGACCAGCATCAGGCGGGCGGCCATCACTTCGCGGCGGAAGGTTTCAAACAGGCGCGCCCATAGGACCACGTTCACAATGCCCGTTTCATCCTCCAGGGTGACGAAAATGGCATTGCCCTCGCCGGGCCGTTGCCGGACCAGGACGATGCCCGCCGTCCGCACCATGGCGTCGCGCTTCGTTCTTGCCGTTTCAGCGCAGCTTTTCACCCCCTCCGCCGCGAAGACCGGACGGAGAAATTGCATGGGATGGCCTTTCAACGAGAGGCGGGTCGCCCGATAGTCGGCCGCAACATGTTCGTGGAGCGGCATGGCGGGGAGACCGGCATCGGGCTCGGCCGCAAGCTCGCGGGCGCGGGCATGCTCGAAAAGGGGCAGGCTGCCCTCCGGCAGGCGGCGCACATCCCACAGGGCTTCGCGCCGGTCCTTGCCGATGGAGCGAAAGGCGTCGGCTTCCGCCAGCAGCTGGAGCGCGCGTTTGGGCAGGATGCCGTCCCGCGCCAGCCGTTCGATATTCGCCACCGGCCGCGCGGCGGCGATGGCATGCGCCCATTCTTCCCGGAATCCGTCCACTTGGCGGAAGCCGAGACGGAGGGCGGGTTGGTCCCATGTTTCCGTGTGCTCCTGCTTTGGAAGGGGCGCTAACGGGGTTTCCAGGCTATTATCCCACCCGCTGGCATTCACATCGATCGGCCTGATCTCCACCCCATGCTCCGCCGCATCGCGTACGATTTGCGCCGGGGCATAAAAACCCATCGGCTGGGCGTTGAGAAGGGCGCAGGCGAATGCGGCGGGATAGCGGCACTTGATATAAGAGGAGACATAGACGAGCCGGGCAAAGGACAGAGCATGGCTTTCCGGAAAGCCGTAGCTTCCGAACCCTTCGATCTGGCGATAGCAGCGCTCGGCGAAGGTTCGGTCATAGCCACGGGCCGCCATGCCGCCGATCATCTTCTCCTCGAACCTGTCCATCGTGCCCACGTTGCGGAACGTCGCCATGGCGCGGCGGAGCTGGTTTGCCTCCGATGGGGTGAAGGCCGCTGCGATGATAGCGAGCTTCATCGCCTGTTCCTGAAACAAGGGTACGCCAAGAGTTCTGCCGAGCACCTGCTTCAACTCGTCGGCTGGGCCGTGCTCCGGCGCGGGAGAGGGATATTCGACCGTCTCCTTCCCACCTCGCCGCCGCAGATAAGGGTGAACCATGTCCCCCTGAATGGGCCCCGGCCGTACGATCGCCACCTGGATAACGAGATCGTAAAATTCTTTCGGCTTGAGGCGCGGCAGCATGTTGATCTGCGCGCGGCTTTCAACCTGGAAAACCCCGATGCTGTCGCCCTTTTGCAGCATCTCATACACGTCCGGTTGTTCGGATGGGATCATGTCCAGTGCGTAGCGCGGCCCGCCGCTCTCCACGATCAGGTCGAACGCCTTGCGGATGCAGGTCAGCATGCCGAGCGCGAGGATGTCGACCTTCATCAGCTTCAGCGCGTCGATGTCGTCCTTGTCCCATTCGATCACTTGCCGATCGACCATCGCTGCGGGCTCGATCGGCACGAGGTCGTCGAGCCGATCATGCGTCAGCACGAATCCGCCGGGATGCTGGCTGAGGTGGCGCGGCGCGCCC
>DATDNN010000051.1:0-3547 GCA_036518255.1 Allosphingosinicella sp.
GACTATCTCTCCCAATTCACCGCGTGGCGGCCTTATGAGCATCGCGTACTTGCCCATGTGCGGGACAAGCTCGTCCCCATTCCCATCAACCGCACGACGCTGAACGCCCTGTTCGACCTCAACCTCCAGACCGAGGAAGAGGCGGCGGACTATCTCGCCTCCCGCGCCGAGCCTGTGGAGACGATCCGCACTTCGGAGGATGTGGTCATCTCCGCTGTCGGACGGGAACTCTACGAGCTGTTCTTCCAAGGCTATACACGTAAGCAATGGGGCATCGATCCGTCCGCTCTCGACAAGGCGGTCACCGCCCGAATCCCGACGCGGACGAACACGGACGACCGCTATTTCGGCGACAAGCATCAGGCGATGCCGGCGGACGGCTTCACCGCCATGTTCGCCAACATGCTGAATCACCCGAATATCGACCTGATGCTCGGCACCGACTTCAAGGATATCCGCAAGTCGATTCGTGCCGATCACATCATCTACACGGGGCCCGTCGACGAATATTTCGACTTCCGCTTCGGCAAGCTGCCCTATCGCAGCCTCCGCTTCGAGCACAGGATCGTGGAGGAAGAGCAGCACCAGCCGGTCGCAGTGGTGAACTATCCCGATCCCGATGTGCCCTACACGCGGATCACGGAGTACAAGCACCTGACCGGGCAGACGAGTCCCAGGACCAGCCTCACCTATGAATATCCAAGCGCGGAGGGCGATCCTTATTATCCGATCCCGCGCGCGGAAAATCAGGCGCTTTACAAGCAATATGAAGCGCTGGCCGATGCGACGCCCGGCGTTACCTTCGTCGGCCGCCTCGCCACCTATCGCTATTACAATATGGACCAGGTGGTGGGCCAGGCGCTGGCGACCTTCCGCCGCCTCGACGAGAAGCGCAAGGCGATGCTGGCGAAACTCAGGCAGGAAGAGAATGAGGATCTGATCCTCGTCGAACCGGCCGAATAAGCTCGGCCGAACCGGAGACCCGATAGCCCCGGCCCCGTGCCGGGGCTTTTCCTATGCCGGAAGCTTGCCGCCGATCGCGCCGACAAAATCCCCGATGGCATGATCGAGGGGCCGCAGCAGGGCGCCGCGTTCGGTGGTGAGCGCCGTGTTCGCTTCCGCCTGCCCCTCATGCGGCAGGACGAGATCGTCGTCATAGCCCGCTTGCGCGGCAAGGCGGCGGGCGAATTCGTGCCAGCTGAGATTGCCCTGGTTGGTGAGGTGCCAGACGCCTTTTTCGCCATCGACCAGCAAATCGAGCGTGGCGTGGCAGAGATCGGGCACATAGGTGGGCGACACGACTGTCCGTGGGCAGGCGCGCACCGGCTCCCCGCGCGCGAGGCCGTTCAATATGTGCCAGGCGAAATTATACTTGTCCCATGGGCCGAAGAAGGCGGCGGTGCGGATCACCAGCGCATGTTTGGCGATGGCGAGCACCCGGCTTTCGGCTTCCGCCTTGCTGAGCCCGTAGGCGCCGACCGGATTCAACGGATCGCTCTCCCGGTAGGGGCCGCTCTTGCCGTCGAACACCAGATCGGAGGAGAAAGTGACGAGCGGCACGCCCGCGTCGGCGCAGACGCGGGCCAGCACTTCGGGACCCTTGCTGTTGGCGGCGAAGCAGGCATCGCGCTCCCGATCCGCATCGGCCACCCGCACGAAGCCTGCCGTGTTGATCACCGCCCATGGCTCGTACCGCTCAATGGCCGCAGCGATCGAGCGCTCTTCGCAAATATCAAGATCAGCGCGGCTGGTGAGGCAGAAGGGCAGGCCGCGATGCTCCGCGATGCGCGCGAAGGCGCGGCCCAATGTGCCGGTCGCGCCGGTGATCAGGATCTTCCGGCCGCCCCCCTCGCCCGCCTTGCACCGGCCGTTCCAGGGATAGAGCCGCCCCGGTCGGCGCCACCATCCTTCGAGGTCCAGCACCGGATGGTCGAAATCCTCGCCCTTTGCATAAGCAGCGGCGGCACGGGCGATGACGGTCGGGCGCGGAGTCTTGCTGCGCGCGTCGAAGGCGCCAACATCATAAATGCCCTCGTTCCGCGTCAGCAGTGACCGCCAGTCGACATTGCCGAAGAGGGACCAGAGCGTGACGGCGCGAAGATCGACGCCCTCTTCCTTCAACGCGCCCGCCGTCCGCCAGACTTCGGTGAACCAGCGCAGCTGCTCGTCGCGGGTGCAGCCGTGATGCACCTCGGTAATCGCCATGGGGATGCGGTAGCGCTCCCATGCTTCCCTGATGCGCGGCGCGAAGCCGGTCCTGCCGTCGAGCCGCTTCACCCGCACGGCTTCCGCGGCGACATAAGTGTCCCGCCCGTTCCCGCCAGGCGCGAGATCGGGATAAAGTTCGACGCGGTGATCGAGGAACCGCTCGCTCGTCAGATAATGATTGATGCCGATAAGGTCGGGCTTCGCCTCGCCCGACGCGAGCGTGCGGAGCGTGGGCTCGGGCACGCCGCTTTTCAGCATCCAGTCGTGGAAAATATGGCCAGGGCGGACGCGTCCGCAGAGAAGGTCCAGGCTCAGCCAGCGCCGCTCGTTTTCGTGCGCGGCCTGATAGCGAAGCGGCGCGGTCGAGAATGTCTTGCCAAGATCCTCCGTCTGGACGAGCCGGGCGCCGGGCACGGCCTTTTTAATGGCGCGCATCGCTTCAAGCGTGCCCAAGGATTCGTTGGCCAATGCGCGCAGGAAAGCGCCGAAATCCCGGGCATGGGGATACCAATGGCCGTAAAGCGCGGAGAAGCGGGCGGTCGTCAGCGGCTCGTTGACCGGCGTCCAATCCTCGATCCAGGGGTAGCGCTCCGCCGCGCGGGCGGCGAAATCGGAGAGCTTCTTTGGGAAATCGGGATCTAGCAGGCTGGTGTAGCGTGGCCCCGAGCCGTGGTGGCAAAGGCCCGCAATCACCTTGAACCCGCGCTCCTTCAGCATCGCCAGCCGCTCGTCGGTCCAGGAAAAGTCCAGCCGGTCGGGGCGTTCGGTCGCGATCGCCTCCCATAGGAGCGGATAGCGCACCGCCGTGACGCCGAGGCCCGCGATGAGATCGATGTCGCCGGGCCGTTCCGCATGGCCCGTCTCGACGCTCTGATCGCGCCATGTATCATGGAGGCGGATGATCGAGCATTCGACGCCGCCCCAAAGTTCGAGCGGGCTAGTTGTGCTTTTCATAACAGGTGCAACACGATGCGAAGGGCACAAGTTCCTTCGTGGGGTCAGGCGAAAGGCTCTACCATCTCACGCTTCCCGACCAGAAAGGCATCGGCGACGATCCGGAGCGGCTCGGCATCGACCTCACTTTCGCCGCCTTCGATCAAGGCAGCAAAGCGATCGTAGATGGCGGGATATTCGCCTAACCCGCCCTTTGCCTGCTCGCGGCCCTCGACGATCAGCGTTTCGCCGCCGTTGAGCAACTCCAGCGCCTGCCCTTCCGAAGTTTCGACGCGGATCGTCCAGCGCTCCCCTTCCGAATAGCGCCAGTCCATCTCGGCAGTCATCGCGCCCCCCGCGCTGACGAAATCGATGGAGGCGGCAATGGGGGTTTGCTTATTGGAAG
>DATDNN010000052.1:0-2643 GCA_036518255.1 Allosphingosinicella sp.
GCCTCGAAATAGACTTCGGTCTTGCCGGAGCCTGTGACGCCGTCGAGGAGGAAGGGCGCGAACTCGGCCTTCCGGACGGCGTCCACGAACAGGGCGGCGGCGTCCTGCTGCTGCGGCTCCAGTTCCGGCGGGGCGTGATCCGCATCGGGGAGGGGGAAAGGCGCGTCGATATCGACCTCCACCGCTTCCGCGGCGCCGGCCTTGACGAGGCCCCGTATCACGCCGTCCGACACATCGGCGGCGAGCGCGAGTTCGCGCACCAGGCCCTGACGCCCGGCGATCCGCTCCAGCGCCTGTGCGCGCTGCGGCGTCAGGCGATCGGGGACGAGGCCCGTCGGGCGATATTCGGTGACGGTGCGCGCCCCTTCCAGCGCGCTCATCGAGGCGAGCGCCATGCGGAGTACGGAGGGGAGAGGCGCGAGATAATAGTCCGCCGTCCACTCGATCAGGCGGCGGAGCGGCGCGGCCAGTGGCGGCGCGTCATAGGCGTGGAGGAGGGGGCGGAGGCGGTTGTCGCCAACTTCTTCGGTGGCGAGGCGGTCGGGTTCCCATACCACACCGACCATCTGACGCGGGCCGAGGGGCGCGATGACGATGGAGCCCGGCTCGACGGCCATGCCGTGGGGCACGCGATAGTCGAGCGGCCCTAAAGCTGCATTGAGGAGGATGACGCGGGCCCGGCTCACGCCTCTCATCTAGGATAGGCGGCGAGGGTTGGGAAGGATGCAGGATTGGTGCCGGGCGCCCCATAACCCTTTCGTCATTGCGAGGAGCGCAGCAACGAAGCAATCCAGCGGCTGGATTGCTTCGCGTCGCTCGCAATAACGAAGGAAGGGCAAAGGCATTGCATGTCCGACATCGGGAATCAGGCGCGCCACCATATTGGCGAACCTGCGTGGTTCGGCTAGGCGGGCATCACATGCATGTGGGGAGCCGATCATGAAGACATTGCTGCTGGGCTGCGCGTTGCTGGCCCTTTCCGCCGCCGCCACCGCCGCGCCGGACGACAAGAAGAAGGTCGATCCCGTCGACGCCGCGATGGCGAAGGTTAGCAAGCAATGGGAGAAGGAAGTTATCAGTGCCTCCCGCTATACATTCGAATGTTTCGGAAAGGGCACGGATGAAGGCTGCCAAGGGCGGATGGATGCTTTCCAGCGCGCCTTCAATGCGCCCGATATCGATGAAGGCGGACGTCATTATGTGCTGAAGGATGCGCTCCACACGCTGGGCGTCTGGGGCAAGAACAAGCGCGAGCATGGCGATAAGCAGGGATCGATTCAGATTCTGAACGGCGCTTATGGCATGATGATGCAGCATTTCGAGGGCGGGAAGCACTTCCACACGATCATCGAAAATCTGCCGCTTCAGACGGAAGCCTATCTGACACTGGACGCCCTCGGCCAGGCCGATGATGCGGCCACGGTCCTGAACAATGCCCGTTCGGCCATCGACAGCTTTTACGGCGCGCGGGAGGAGTTCAAGGGCAACAAGCATCAGGAAGATCTGTTGAAGACAGCCCTGGTGGGCAGCGAGCATCTGGAAACGGATATCGCCAAGGCGCTGGAGAAGCAGCTCGACGATCTGGGCGACGGCGGCGATCAGGCGAAGCGCGATGCGCTCAACAAACGCCTGGAGGAAGCCTGGCGCCGCGCGGGGGACTGGATCGAGCGCGCGACCGAAGCGGGGGTCAGCGGATCGATGGACCTTTCCCCCCGCATCCGCATGGCCGACGCCCGCATCGGCCTGGGCCGCACATTGATGCAGAATGCCCGCCGGAAAGAGGCGGAGGCCGCGTTCCGCGAGGCGGCGCTCTACACCTGCTCGATGGTCGGCGAGGATTTCGAGCAACGCATGGAGGCTGGAAAGCCCTTCAAGCATCCCGAGGAAGGTTTCGCCAACGAGCGCTGCGACAAGGCCGCGCACGGCGTCAACTGGGCCGACGGCACGTTCGACAGGATCATGAAGGAATCGTTCGACCGGCAATGGCAGCTGCAGATGGAAATCTGGGATAGTGTGGCGAAGAATGGGGTCGTGTCTCCGGATTGAGATAAGCCTCGGGCAAGGCCCCTTGACCCTCCAGTAACTGGAAGCCCCATCTTGCGTTTATCGCCACGGATGTGAGGTGTTTCGATGCAGGATCGCGGTTGTTGTGAGGGGCACGGGAAGGCAGATCATGCCGCTCCGGCGCGGGGCACGGTTCTCGATCCCGTTTGCGGGATGACGGTCGATCCGGCGGTGACGCCGCATCATGCCCGTCATGCCGGAGAGGATTATCATTTCTGTTCGGCCAAATGCCGGGATCGGTTCGCGGCGCGGCCCGAATTCTTCCTGGACGATGCGCCGAAGCCGCCGAGCAACGGGGGCGGCAAGGACGAGGTTTATACCTGCCCGATGCATCCGGAGGTGGAGCAGATCGGCCCCGGCACCTGCCCGATCTGCGGCATGGCGCTGGAGCCGGTCGTGGCGACGCAGGAGACGGGAGCGAGCCCCGAGCTGCGCGACATGACACGCCGGTTCTGGATCGGGCTGGCCTTGGCGGCGCCGGTGTTCGTGCCGGTGGAACAACTGGCCGGCACGGGTGGGGAGGCTTGCGCCAGCGCCGCCGACGGCCATTTCCTCGCCTGCGTGGAGGGCCGCTACCGT
>DATDNN010000053.1:0-5285 GCA_036518255.1 Allosphingosinicella sp.
TCGCCGAGAAGGTGCTGGCGAACATCGTGAACTGGGATTTCGTTGCCCAGAACCTCGACGGCAACGGTTTCGCCCGAGCCGACCAGCAGGGGTAAATGTTGTGCTCCGGCGAAGGCCGGAGCCCAGCTTTTGATCAAGAACTGGACCCCGGCCTTCGCCGGGGAACAGTCAATTCTTCAAGCGGTAGCCGGTCTTGAAGATCCAGGCGACGATGCCCAGGCATATGACGAAGAAGACGCAGGTCATACCGAGGCTGACGCCCACGCTCACGTCCGACAGGCCGTAGAAGCTCCAGCGGAAGCCGCTGATCAGATAGACGACCGGGTTGAACAGCGACACCGTCCGCCAGGCCGGCGGCAGCATCTCGATCGAATAGAAGGCGCCGCCGAGGAAGGTGAGGGGCGTGACGATCAGCATCGGAATGATCTGAAGCTGCTCGAACCCGTTCGCCCATACGCCGATGATGAAGCCGAACAGGCTGAACGTCGCGGCGGTGAGCAAAAGGAAAGCGATCATCCAGAAGGGATGTTCGATCCTGAGCGGCACGAACAAGGCCGCGGTGGCGAGGATGATGAGGCCAAGGACGATGGACTTGGTCGCGGCCGCGCCGACATAGGCAAGAACGGCCTCGAAGGCCGAGACCGGCGCTGAGAGCAGTTCGTAGATTGTGCCCGTAAACTTCGGAAAATAAATGCCGAATGAGGCATTGAAGATGCTCTGCGTGAAGAGCGAGAGCATAACGAGCCCCGGCACGATGAAGGCGCCATAGGGCACGCCGTCGACCTGCGTCATCCGCCCGCCGATCGCGGCGCCGAACACGACGAAATAGAGGGATGTGGTGATGACCGGCGTTACCAGGCTCTGCCAGAGCGTGCGCAGCGCGCGGTGCATCTCGAAGCGGTAAATGGCCCATACGCCATGGTGGTTGAAGGCGGGGACACGCATCAGGCCGGCTCCCTTTCGTCATGGACGAGGCTCACGAAAATATCCTCGAGCGAGCTCTGCTTCGTCTGAAGATCCTTGAAGGCGACCCCTATGTCGCTCATCCGGCGGAGCAGCGAAGGAATACCGGTGCGCTCGTCATTGGCATCAAAGACATATTCAAGTTCGTTGCCATCGGCTTTGAGGCTGAGGTTCCAGTCCGAAAGCTCTGGCGGAATGATCGAAAGCGGCTCGGCGAGGTTCAGGGTCAGCTGTTTCTTGCCGAGCTTCCGCATCAACGCGGTCTTCTCCTCGACCAGAATGAGTTCGCCCCGGCTGATGACACCCACCCGATCGGCCATCTCCTCGGCTTCCTCGATATAATGGGTGGTGAGGATGATCGTGACGCCGCTCTCCCGAAGCTGGCGGACGAGGTTCCACATGTCGCGGCGCAGTTCCACGTCGACGCCCGCGGTCGGTTCGTCGAGGAAGAGAATGTCGGGCTCATGCGAGAGCGCCTTGGCGATCATCACGCGGCGCTTCATGCCGCCCGACAATTCCATGATCTTGGCCTTGCGCTTTTCCCATAGCGAAAGTTCGCGCAGGATCTTCTCGATGAGGGCAGGATTGCGGGGTTTGCCGAATAGGCCGCGGCTGAACGAGACTGTATCCCACACGGTTTCGAACGCGTCGGTGGTAAGCTCCTGCGGCACCAGGCCGATGCGGGCGCGCGCCTCGCGATAATCGCGCTGATTGTCGAAGCCGTCCGCCAACACCGTGCCGGTGGTTGGCGTCACGATCCCGCAGATGATGCTGATGAGCGTCGTCTTGCCCGCGCCATTAGGCCCAAGAAGGGCGAATATCTCGCCCTTATGGATGGCGAGATCGACGGATTTCAGCGCCTGCTGGCCCGACGCGTAGGTCTTGCTGACGCCGGTGACGGAAATGACCTGTTCCACCCTTTGCCCCTTTATTTCGCCCTTCAGCCTTGCGGCGGAATGGGCGGTTCTTCCTTCGCCTCGCTCACCGAAAAGCCGTGCCGCATCAGCATTGGCAGGTTCGCGGCGCCGAACAGTAGCGAGAGGATCGTCACCCCCCACACCTTGATGGTGAGCCACGTATCGAAACTGAGATAAGCGCGCATCACTTCGTTGAGGATGGCCATGGCCGCAAAGAACAGAGCCCAGTTGCGCGACAATTTAAGCCAGCCGGCTTCATCCAGTCCCTCGAACGCGGCGCCGAACACATAACGAAGGAGGGGGCGGCCCATGGCGAGCCCCGCGAAAAGCAGGATCGCGAAGCCTGCATAGATGAGCGTCGGCTTCAGCTGGATAAAGCTCGGATCGTGGAAATAGATGGTGAGGCCGCCGAAGCCGATCACGAGCACCGCCGAGATCCAGGTCATCGGCGATACGCGCCTCAGGCGAACGATCGAGACGATCACCGCTAGGACGATGGCCGCCATGAACGCCGCCGTCCCCGTGAAGATGCCGCCGAACTTGTATGCCGCGAAGAAGACGAAGAGCGGACCATAATCCACCAGGAACGGGGTCCAGCCGCTCGAGTGTTTTTTTGTTTCTTCGGTCATATCGTTTGTTCCGCGTCCGCGCCGGCGATCGCGCGGGCCACATCCTTTGCATCGAACGGGCGGAGATCGCCAACGCCTTCGCCGACGCCGATGGCGTGGATCGGCAGCCCATATTGTTCCGCAGCGGCGACGAGGACGCCGCCGCGCGCGGTGCCGTCGAGCTTCGTCATGACGAGCCCGGTTACGCCCGCTACATCCTTGAACACCTCGATCTGGTTGAGGGCATTCTGCCCCGTCGTCGCATCGAGGACGAGGACGACATTGTGCGGCGCCGCCGGGTTGAGGCGGCCGAGAACGCGGCGGATCTTCGCCAACTCGTCCATCAGCTCCTTCTTGTTCTGGAGGCGCCCGGCGGTGTCGACGATCAGCACGTCGATGCCCTCGGCGGTTGCTTTCTTCACCCCGTCGAACACCACCGCCGACGGATCGCCGCCTTCGGGACCGGAAATGATCGGCACGCCGATCCGGTCGGCCCATATCTTCAATTGGCCGATGGCCGCGGCGCGGAACGTGTCGCCCGCGGCGAGGAGAACGCCATAATCCTGTTCGAGGAACAGGCTGGCGAGTTTGGCGATGGTGGTCGTCTTCCCCGAGCCGTTGACGCCGACGACGAGGATCACCTGCGGTCGCGGAAAAGCGTCGATCTCCAGCGGTTTGGCGACGGGGGCGAGGGTCTTGGCGAGTTCGTCGGCCACCACTTCGCGCACGCCCGCTTCGGTGAGGCCGCGCTCGAACCGCTCGCTGGCTAGACGCTGGCGTACCTTGGAGGCGGTCGATGGGCCAAGGTCGGACGCGACGAGCGCATCCTCGATCTCGTCCAGCGTCTCCTTGTCGAGCGTGGATTTCGTGAAAAGGCCGGTCAGATTGTCGCCGAGACGATCGGAGGTTTTCTTGAAACCACCGCGCAGGCGCTCAAGCCATGGTGTCTCGCTCAAGCTGCCTCTCCGATCAGGGTGCCGTTTTCCAAGCCTGTCACCTTTACTTCCAATATCTTTCCGATGCCGTTCGTCCTAAGCGCAGTCGAAGGGCAACTTTCGACCTCCGTGCCGGCGACCCTCGACTTCGCTGGGGACGAACGGGCCAGGCGGACCGGGGCGAAGTTTTCGGCATGGCCTTTAACGCCGTTGCGCTCGATCAGAACCTTCTGGCGGGTGCCGACCAGGCTTTCCAGCCACTTCGCCTTCATCCGCGCCGCCGCTTCGCGCATTCGGGCCGCGCGCTCCTTCGCCACTCGCGGGTCGACCTGCGGCATACGGGCGGCGGGGGTGCCCTTCTTTGGAGAGTAAGGGAAGATGTGGCCCATCACGATCTCGCAATCATCGATGAGGCGCAGGCTGTTATCGGCCATTTCATCGGTCTCGGTCGGAAAACCGGCAATGAGGTCGGCGCCGATGGCGATGCCTGGGCGCTTTTCCTTCAGGCGACGGACCATCTCGACGGCCTGGCCGCGGCTATGGCGGCGCTTCATCCGCTTCAGAATCATGTCGTCGCCCGCCTGGAAGGACATGTGAAGGTGCGGCATGAAGCGCGGCTCGCCGGTGATGATATCGAACAGCCGCTCGTCGATCTCCACGCTGTCCAGCGAGGAGAGGCGGAGGCGGGGCAAAGCGGGGACGTGTTTCAGGATGCGCTCGATCAGCTGCCCCAGTGTCGGAGAGCCTGGAAGATCGGGGCCATAGCTGGTCACGTCGACGCCGGTTAGAACGACCTCGTTGAAGCCTTCGTCCACCAATGTCTTGATCCGGTCGATGACGAGACCGGCGGGCACGGATCGGCTGTTTCCGCGGCCATAAGGGATAATGCAGAAGGTGCAGCGATGGTCGCAGCCATTCTGCACCTCCACAAAGGCGCGGGAGCGTTCGGAAAAGCCGGTGACGAGGTGCGGGGCGGTTTCCTGGACGCCCATGATGTCCGACACGCGGACATCGGGCGTATCTGCCACTCCGAAGGACGAGGCCTCGAACTTTTCCCGGTTGCCCAGCACCCGGTCCACTTCCGGCATGGCGGCGAAGCTGGCGGGATCGACCTGCGCCGCGCAGCCGGTGACGATCACGCGCGCATCGGGCCGGGCTTTCTTCGCGCGGCGGATAGCCTGACGAGTCTGGCGCACGGCTTCGTTGGTAACCGCGCAGCTGTTGACGATGACGAGATCGCTTTGCTCCCCGGCAAGCTTCTGCATCGCCTCGCTCTCCGCCATGTTGAGGCGGCAGCCCATGGTGATGACCTCGACCCCCCTCACCGGAGCGCATCCAGGTCGATTTCGCCGGTGAAGACGTGCGTGGCGCCGCCCGTCATGCGGATGGGGGCGCCCCGTTCCCAGGCGATGGTGAGCGGCCCGCCCGGCAATCGCACCTCGACGGGCGAGCGGACGAGGCCTCTGGAAATGGCCGCCACTGCCGTGGCGCAGGCCCCGGTGCCGCAGGCACGGGTGAGCCCCGCGCCGCGTTCCCAGACGCGCAGTCTAATCCGCCCATCTTCGATGGAGGCGACGTTGACGTTGATCCGCTCCGGAAAAAGCGGGTCGGTTTCAATGAGCGGGCCAAGCTGGGCGAGATCGACAGCGTCGGGATCGGCCACGAAGAAGACGAGGTGCGGATTACCGACATTGACCGCGAACGGAGCTTGAAGCTCCTCCCAGCCCACCGGCATCGCGGCGGTGTCCATGGCGTAGGCGAGGGGGATGGCGTTCCAGTCGAAGCGCGGCTCGCCCATATCGACGCGCGCGCCGTCATCCTGCGCGCTCGCCTTAAGAAGGCCGCCGAGTGTTTCGATCCGG